>JAYUMO010000411.1:0-5267 GCA_043762555.1 Gemmatimonadaceae bacterium
ACCGTGCGCCCACACTATTTCGCCATTCCACCGCTCGGCTCGATGTCGCTCACGTGCGCCCTGTTCGCGGTGGCATCAGCGTCGGCATGCGGTGGCGGGTCTTCGACGAGTGGTCCCGTGCCCGTGGCGTCGGTGATCGTGACGCCGAACACCGCGACGCTCCTTGTTGGGCAGACGCAGCAGTTGACCGCGACCACCAGGGACGCTGCGGGCAATATCCTGACCGGGCGAACGGTGACCTGGGGCTCGAGCGACGCGACGAAGGCGGCGGTCTCGGGTAGCGGGCTCGTGACGGCGGCGGGGACCGGGACACCGGTCATCACCGCCACCAGCGAGGGAAAGCTCGGCAACGCGGCGATCACCGTAACCGCCACCGCCTTGGTGAGCAAGTTCGCGGGCGACAACCAGACGGTGCTCGTCGGCTACCCCGCCAATATCGATCCCGCGGTGCGCCTGACGGATGCGTCGAGCAACCCCGTCGCTGGCGTGAACGTCCGCTTTAATGTCGCCTCGGGCGGGGGCAGCGTCACGGCGGCCACCGCGACTTCCGACGCCAACGGTGTGGCGAAGGTGGGAGGTTGGACCGTCGGCGCCGCGCCAGGCCCGAACACGCTGACCGCCACCGCGACGGGCGTGGGAGCGGGAGGAGCTGCAGTCACCTTCAGCGCCAACGGTGTGACCTCGGCATTCAACATCACGATACAAAACGTCGGCCCGCCGTTCAGCGCTGTGGTGCAGGCCGCGTTCGACGCTGCGGTCGCTTACTGGCAGCTCGCGCTCATCGGCGACATCCCCGACGTCACCGGACTCACGGTGCCCGCGGGGTCCTGCCACCCCGGGGCGCCGGCGCTCAATAACGTCAACGTGGATGACGTACTCATCCAGGCGAGCTTTGACTCGATCGACGGGCCCGGTGCGATCCTCGGCGGAGCCGGCCCCTGTCTGGTCCGAACGTCGGCCGGAGCGCCGCTCACGCTGCTGGGGGCGATGATCTTTGACAGCGCCGACGTCGATCTTCTCGTCACCTTTGACCTGTTGAACGACGTGATCCGGCATGAGATGGGCCACGTCCTCGGATTCGGAACGCTCTGGAGCCAGCCGCCGCTCAGTTGCCTGCAGAACCCATCTCCCGCTGGCGTCCCCCTCGATACCTACTTCAACTGCCCCAAAGGGCTCGCCGCCTTCATTGCGATCGGCGGCACGAGTTACACCGGCGGCAACAAGGTGCCGGTCGAGAACTGCGGCCCTGCGTCGCCGGCGGGATGTGGAAGCGGCACCGTCAATGGGCATTGGCGCGAGCCGGTCTTCGTCAATGAATTGATGACGGGCTACGTGGACCTCGGTGGGAATCCGGTGAGCCTACTGACCATTGCCGCGATGGAGGACCTGGGCTACACCGTGAACTATGGCGCCGCCGAGCCGTACACCCAAGCTTTCTTCTCGCGGCAGTTCCTGCGGACCAGCGCGTCACGGATCAGTCTAGGGGACGACATCTTGCATCTTCCGATTCGTGGAGTCGATCGAGCGGGCCGCATCGTTCCCCTCACGCGGCGATGATCGCGCGGCCCACCGCGCTTCGACGGCGGCTACTTCGTGCGCTCCGACCGCCGCGGGAGCGGTGAACCGTTATGGGTTGCTCGGCTTCTTCGGCACCGGCGGGCTGATCACCCCGCAGGCGACGCGCGCGCCGCTGCTGCCGGAGGGATCGGTGGCCTGATCGTCCTTCGTGGCGTGAATGACGATCGCGCTGCCGTCGCTGTCGGCGATCTGTTGCATCGTCGCGGCCGCCACGAGCACGGCGTGCGTCCCCTCGAGATTCGGCATGTCACCGGCGTGCGGGCCCTCGGGATTCTCGAGGCCGTGCTTGCGGGCGCCCGGATTCAGGTGCGGGCCGGCCGTGGTGAAGGCGGGCGGATCGCAGCGGCCCACCGCGTGGATGTGGACGCCGTGCGGACCTGGCGCGAGCAGATCGGTGGCATCGATCGCGATGGCCACGCTATCCGCGCCGCGCGGTGTGACGCGCGCGTGCGCCACGACGCGCGATTGCGCGTCGAGGAGATCGGCGGCGACGGACTTGGGCGGCGGCGCCTGGTTCGCGGGCTTCGCGGCGGTGCAGCCGGCGGCGAGGCCGCCGGCGAGGACGAGAGCGGCGAGACGCAACGTCATGACAACCTCCGCGCGGTGGCGGCCAAGGTGAAAGTCTTCGTGAACGGGGGACGGGCTGGCCCGTGCCCCTCCCAATATGGCCCCTTCCGCGCGCCCGCTCTACGCCCCCGCCGGCGCCCCCGCCGGCGCTTTGCGCTCGCGGCCTGGGAGCGTTACGTTATCGGCGCCTGTGGGCGCCGAGGTGCGCCCCCTCGACTTCACCCAATTCCATTTTCTTTTTCTTTTTTCTTTTGGAGGCTCGAATGCGGTACTCTGCGTTGGCCCTTGGCTTGGTGGCGGTCGCGGGATGCGCCAAGACCGAGAAACCGATGGCCGAACCGGCCGCACCCCCGGCAGCTCCGGCTGCCGCTCCCGCGATGCCGGCGCCGATCAACATGGCCGACGCCGCCGGGAAGTGGACCGTGAAGAGCATGATGATGAACAAGGACTCGGTGCTCGTCACGTACACGCTCACCGCGACGGCCGACACGAACGGCTGGATGCTCATGCTCCCGGGTCGCAAGCCGATGCCGATGCACGTCATGGTCTCGGGCGACAGCGTCGTGACGGACGCCGGGCCCTTCGAGAGCGTGCTGCGCAAGGGCGTCCAGGTCACCACGCATGGCGTGATGCGCATGCAGGGCGGCAAGTTCGTCGGGATGAATACGGCGCACTACAAGACGAAGGGCGCCGACTCGGTGCTCATGATGCGCACGGAAGGGACGAAGAATCCCTAACCGCGTCGCCCACGCTCGTTTGACGCGCCCCGCGGCGGGGAACCGCCGCGGGGCGCTGGCGTGAGGGGGCTGAAGTGCCGGTCTCGGCGTCGGCCTCGGCAGAAGCTGGGTACTAGAGCGGAGGAGCGCACATCAGCGCGCGTCTTAACATGATCACCGGTCCCGCGTGCACTGAATAACGCCGTCGCCCACGCCGGCGATGGAGTCGGCGCCGAAGCCCACTTGGCAGGTGTACGCGACCGCGAGGTGGTTCGTGCGCGCCGCCCAGCCCTCGCGACTGGCCGACGTCACGGTCACGGTGACGTTGGCGCTCGGCGTGAACGCCACCGCGCCCAAATCGCTGGAGTACCTCTGGTGCTGTCCATAGTACGCCTCTTCGGCGGTGGCCAGATCGCGCAGGTCCGATTTCATCGACGCCACGTAGGCCTTCTGCTTGGTGTTCGTGAATTTCGGGATCGCGATCGCGGCGAGGATGCCAACGAAAATGACGCCGACGAACAGCCCCGCGATCGAGATGACGACCCACACCACGGGGCTCATCTTTTCCTTGGCCGGTGGCGGGGCGCCGGCCACGAGGAAGCCGCACTTCGCGCAGAAGGTCGCGCCCTCGGTGAGCTGGGTGCCGCACTTTCGACAGTACATATCGCTCGGCCTCCGAGAATGTGGGGCGTCGGCTAAGGACGCAGGAGCACGAAGGGCCAGGCCGGGATGTTCCGCGCCACGCCGAAAGCGACCACCAGCACGAGCGCCACGCGCGTCACCCGCGGCGAATAACTCCATCGTGGGACGAGCAGCATCGCCACGATCGCCGGGATCGCCGCCACCAAGAGCGCGTTGTAGCCGGCGGCCGCGAGCAGATTCCCGCGCAGCAACTGATGCATCGCGCGCAAGGCGCCGCACCCCGGGCAGTAGCAGCCGGTGGTGAGCAGGAAGGGACAGCGCGGGTAGATGCCGGTCGTCGCCGGATCGAAGGCGTAGAGCACGACCGCACCGCTCAGCGCGACGCCGGCCGCCACGAGCCGCGCGACGCCGGCCGACCCGGCGCTACTTCGGGGCGACACTGTTGCCCGCGACGGAGAGGATATACAGCACCTGGATCACGAACCCGATCACGGCGCCGGCGATCATGCACTGCTTGGTGAGCGTCGACGCTCGTTGCGCCCCCACGATGTCGCCGATGGCGAGCTTGTTGTTCACCTGGTTCGAATACACAAGGCTGGCGATCCCCAGCGGCAGGCAGCAGCAGAGCGTGACGAGCACGGACCCGACGATAGTTGGGGATCTTCGCCGGCATGCCCGCGCGGAGATCGGTGTCGCACGCCGGGCAGCGGGCCTCGTCATCGGCGACGGCGACGCCGCAGTTGGGGCAGAACATCGGGGCTTCCTAGGTCGGCAAAGATCGAGGTAGCATGGCGGTGATCAGCGGAGGATGCAACTGCCGGTCTCGGCCTCGGCCTCGGTTCCGACAAGTGCGGTACTCGGCACTCGGCTACTGCAGCGGCGATCGGCCGGCGCGGCGGCGAATACGGCGGTACACGAGCCAAAGGCCGGTGCAGGCCAGCAAAGTGCCGGGCGACAGCAGGGCGAGCAGGACGATGTCCCAGAGGGGGCGCTTGCCGTTCAGACCGGGGAAGTCGAAGCTGTGGAGTCCGTCGCGCAGCCAGCGGTACCAGCGGGTCTCAGTGTCGACAAAGCCGACGGGAAGGCCGCTCACGGCGTCGACGTAGAGCGAGGAGTGCGAGGGGTCGGCGAAGGTGACGCGCCAAACGGGGAGTGCGACCTCGCGATGGGGACGCGCGTAATAGTACGCGTCGGCATTGGTCAGGCGCGCGACGCCTTCGATCGGAGCGCGTTCGCCCAACGCGGTGGCGGCGATGCGAACGGCGTCGGTGGTGCTGAGCTCGCTGCGGGAGGTGCCGGTCACGGCATCGACCCAAGCGGGTGGCTGTCCTCTCAGAAAAAAGTGGTAACCGGGGCGACCTTCGAGAAGCGTGATGTCCACCGCGATCGGTTCGAGAGTTGCGCCGCGCGCACGTTCGAGCTGGTGCAGCGCTTCCGAGGGGGAGAGTCGAGCGGCCGGAGCGTCCGCGCCGCGCGCGAGCGCCACCTGCTGCGCCGTCGGCGAGCCGTCGGGACCGAGGACTTCGAGCAGGCCGCTGAGGCTCCAGGTGACGACCAGCACGCCGAACGCGATGCCGGTGAGGTGGTGCCACTTGGAGACGCCGCGATAGGGCGTCACCCGGCACGTGTTGCGGCCCTCTCGCGGGAAGAGCTGGATCGTGCCGAAGACGATACCCGTGAGGCCGCCGATCATCGTGATCGCGGGGAGGACGTAGCTGATCCAGAGCCACCAATTCAGGTGGCGCGAGTAGAGCCACTTGATGT
>JAYUMO010000412.1:0-2587 GCA_043762555.1 Gemmatimonadaceae bacterium
CGCGACCTGCAGGAAGAGCTCGTGCGTGAAGGGTACCGGATGCGCGTGTACGTCCCCTTCGGCACGCAGTGGTATCCTTACTTGATGCGCCGGCTCGCCGAACGGCCGGCCAATGTCGCGTTCATCACCGGCAGCGTGATGCGCGAGACATTCCGGCGGCGGCGGTAGCGCGTGGGCCGCTTCCTCCCTCCCGACCGCTCCAAGGGCGACGAGCGGACGATCGGCGGCTGGATGGCGGTGCACGCACGTCCGGCTGCGTTCGAAGGGAGCGACGGACTCAGCTACAGCGTGGAGATCGAGGTCGACGAGACGGGCGACGCCGGCACGCCCTTCGCCGCCTTCTTCGTGTTCGTGCGATGGGGACGGGGCGAGCCGCAGGTGACCGGACACATCGAGTCGGACTACCTCGCGCACGCGCGCAGCGCCGAGGAAGCGCGCGCCGCGGTGGGTGCGCTGTCGCTCGAGGACGCCAAGCGCGTGCTCGACGCCGCGATCGCGGAGCGGGGCGCTCGATGACCGCGCCGGGAACGGGCGTGGTGCTGTCCGGCACGGGCGGCGTCTGGCGCGTGCGCGACGAGCACGGCGTGACGCACGACGCGAGCATGCGCGGCCGATTGAAAGCGGGTGAGGGCCTCAAGCTCGCGGTCGGCGACCGCGTCACACTGGAGCACGACGACGCGATGACGATCGCCGCGATCTTGCCGCGCCGTTCGACGCTCGCGCGCCGCGCGCCGGGCAACCGGCACCGCTCCCGCGTCGTCGTCGCGAACATGGATCAGGTGGTGGTCGTTTTCGCGGTGGTGAAGCCCGAGCCGCACCGGGGCATGCTGGACCGCTTCCTCGTGATCGCGGAGTCGAACGACATCCCGGCGCGGATCGTGATCAACAAAGTGGACCTGGATCAAAACACGCGGGCGGCTGAGCTCTTCGCCGACTACGAGCGTGCCGGCTACCCGGTGCACTACACGAGCGTCAAGCGCGGCGTCGGGCTCGCCGAGGTGGGCGCGGTGCTCGCCGGGCGCATCTCGGCGCTCACTGGGCCGTCGGGAGTGGGCAAGTCCTCGCTCCTCAACGCCATCTATCCCGGACTCGACCTGCGCGTGGGCGAGATCAGCGAATCGGTGAACAAGGGACGGCACACCACCGTGGGCGCGCTCATGCATCCGCTGCCCGACGGCGGCTACGTCGTGGACACGCCGGGGTTGCGGGAGGTGGGAGTGTGGGGGGTCGACGCGAGCAACTTGGCGGCGTGCTTCCCGGAATTCCGTGGCGCGCTCGGATCGTGTCGGTTCCGGGACTGTCGGCACGTGAGCGAGCCCGGGTGCGCGGTGCGGGAGCTCGTCGCGCAGAGAGTGGCGAGCGGGGAACGGTACGACAGTTACTTGAAGCTTCTCGAGGAAGCTGAGGGAGTGGGAGGGCGAGAGTAGCTATCAGGTTGTGGGGGGTGTCGGGAGGCTGGGATGTAGAAGACGTGGACAGTAGTTCCTGGTCGCTGGACGGGCGCGCCGGATCCGAACTCCGCGCAAGGCTGAGTTGAGTGGAAGTTGAGCCCGCATTGAGACGTCGGGGGGAGATTGCTCGCGGAGATCGCGCATTCCGTGCAGCCACCCTCCGTAAGGTGTCCCATGCGAGTCAATCACCGCAGCTCAACACCCGGAGCGCGCGAACGCGCTCCGGCAGCGCGCCTTGTCGCGTTCGCCGTCGCGCTCCTCGCCGTGATCGGCACGAACGCGCCGGCCCAGGCGGTGACCGCCCCTACCGCACCGATCCTCCGAATGACCGTGGATTCGGTCGCGCGCGTCGTCATCCTGACCGCCGGGCCGTTCGACATTCCGGCGGCAATGCCGGACATGGAGGGGATGGAGCACTCCATGCACCATGAGCATGCCCACGCCGATCTGTTGCGCATCTCCTGGCCGGTGAACGGCTATCTCACCGGCACGGCAATGGATCTGCGCGACGCGGCGGGCAAGCCGATCCCGAGCGCGCTCGTGCATCACATGAACATGACCAACTTCGATCGGCGTCAACTCGTCTACCCGGAGTTCGAGATGCTCTTCGCGATGGGCCAGGGCACCACGAAGATCCAGCTTCCCGCTGGCGTGGGAGTGCCCCTCCCGATCGGTGAACGGCTGGGCCTCAGCGTGGAGAGATGGTCCGGGAATTTAAGACAGGTTAAGCCGCTGGGATAAGTATCGCACCGCGGGGTGGAATTACCTGGAAGAACACGCGGTCGTGGCTCCCCATGCGACTTTGGACAGTGGTTTCTAAGAGCTGCACGGGCGCGGCCGCGTTCGGTTCCGGATCATTCACGGCCTCCGTTTCCTGCGGGGGCGGCGGGAACATGTCGGCCACTAGTCCTCGTCCGCGCGCGGGTGACCAGGACGATCAGCACCTTGACGATCGTCGTGAGGAGCGAGAGGCGCGCGTCACCCGCGCTCTGCCCGAGCTCCTCGCGCACCTTGAAGTACCAGTCGCGCGATTCGCGCGCTGACCCGAGGGCGTATTCATAGAAGAGCGCCCGGTCGCGGCTCCCCATGCGACTGTAGCCCTCGGCGATATTGGCGCTGATCGAGCCGGTTGCGCG
>JAYUMO010000413.1:0-5106 GCA_043762555.1 Gemmatimonadaceae bacterium
GCCCCGCTCGCCCGCAGCATCTCGAGGCGGAGGGCCTCGAGCGGCGAATCGTCGGCGCCGTCGAGGAAAGCGCGCGCGTGGGCGACGCGCTCGTCGTACTGGGCCTCGGTGCACGCCGCGATGCACGGGCCGAGGCACTTGCGCACCTCGTGGCGGATGCAGCCAGGGGTGCGCTGTGCGAGGGTGAAAAGCTCCGTCTGATCGGCGAAGCGCATCCGCGAGTCGAGCGTGCAGTCGCGGAGTCCGAGCACGTCGGCGAGCTCGCGCACCGATTCGGCCACCCGCTGCGCCCCTTGGAAGGGCCCATAGTACGTGGCGCGATCGTCGCTCGCCCCACGCACCACCAGGAGCCGCGGGGCGGGCGGTCGCGACACTTTGATGAACGCGAAGTGCCGCGCGTCGCGCTTGAGCATGAAGTTGAAGCGGGGACGGAGCCGCTTCACCTGCTGCAATTCGAGTAGGAGCGCGGCGAACTCGCTCGGCACGTACTCCCAATCGATGCGCTGTGCTTCGCGCACCAGGCGCGCGCCCTTCTCCTCGGGGAAGGCGAGCCGGAAATAGCTGAGGAGCCGCGTGCGCACCCGCTTCGATTTCCCCACGTAGAGCACCTCGCCGTCCGCCGCGTGCATGCGATAGACGCCGGGGCGGTCCTCGCACTGCGCGCGCACATGGGCGCGGAGTTCGGCGACGTGGGTCGCGGCGGCGGCGAGGGCGAGTTGGCGGTCGGCCCGGGCGCTCATCGCTGGCAGTTCGCGCAGAACACCGTGGCGCGACCATCGATCGCGTGCGTGCTCACGAGCGTCGCACGGCAACGGGGACAGGGCGCGCCGCCGCGGCCGTAGGCGGCGAGCTGCGGCGCGAATTCGCCGCGCTCGCCGGTCGCGTCGCGATAATCGCGGAAGCTGGTACCGCGCGCCGCCACCGCCTCGCGGAGCACGTCCGTGAGGCCGGCGTGGAGGCGCTGGGACTCCTCCGGCGCGATCGTACGGCCGGCCCTGGACGGGTCCAGCCCGGCGCGCCAGAGCGCCTCCGTCGCGTAGATATTGCCGATGCCGGCCAACCGGCGCTGGTCCATGAGGAGCTTCTTCACCGCCTGTCGGGACCCCCGAAGAAGTCCCGATAATGCCACCGCGGTGAACGCCGGGTCAAGCGGCTCAGGGCCGAGCGCGGCCTCGTACGCCTGCCAGCGGACCGGGGACATGAGAGCCACGGTGCCAAGGCGCCGCACGTCGCGGTAGTGCAGGCTGCGCCCATCGTCGAGGGTGAAGGCCACGGCGGAGTAGCGACGCTCCTCGGCGGGGAGGGCGCCGCTATCGATGAGCAGCGCACCGGTGAAGCGCGGTTGCACGACGATGCGGTCGCCGCGGTCGAGCTCGAGCACGACGAGCTTGGCGCGGCGGCGGCAGCGTTCGATCCGCGCGCCGATCGTGCGGCGGCCGAGGGTGCGCGCCGAGACCTCGCGCAGGACGTCGGGCCGGCGGACGGCGACGCGGGTGATGCGCGCCCCGGTGACGGCGCGATCGAGCCCGCGGGCGATCGTCTCAGTCTCCGGCAGTTCGGGCATTGCGTCGCAGCTCGCGCCATCCGATGTCGGTGCGGAACTGCCGTCCGTCGAAGCGGATCGCGGCGGCCGCCTCCGCGCTCGCGCGTTGCGCCGCGACGAGTGTGTTCGCGGTGGCGGTCACGGCGAAGACGCGGCCGCCGGCCGTGACGAGTGCGCCGCTCTCGTCGCGCGCGGTGCCGGCGTGGAAGATGGTGACGCCGGGCGCCGGCGAGGGCAACGTGATCGGCGCCCCTTGGCGCGGGGCCTCCGGATAACCGGCCGCGGCGACCACCGTCGTCACCGAATGGGCGTCCTGCCAGGCAAGCGCGCCGCCGGCGAGCGGCTCACCGCGCGCGATGGTGAGCAGCGGCGCGAGGAGGTCGCTCTCGAGGAGCGGGAGGATCGCCTCCGTTTCGGGATCGCCGAATCGCGCGTTGAACTCCACCACCCGGGGGCCGCGCTCGGTGAGCATGAGCCCGGCGTAGAGCAGTCCGGTGAAGGGCGTCCCGCGCACTCGGAGGGCGGCGAGGGTCGGCGCGATGATGCGCTCCATCACCTCATCGACGAGCGCGCGGGACCCGACGGAAACGGGGGCGTAGGCGCCCATGCCGCCGGTGTTGGGTCCGACGTCGCCGTCGCGCAGCCGCTTGTGATCTTGCGCGGGGAGCATCGGAATGGCGGACACGCCATCGGTGAGCGCGAAGAGCGAGAGCTCCTCGCCTTCCATGAATTCCTCCACGAGGACTTCGGCACCCGCCTCGCCGAAGGCGCGGGTGGAGAGCATCGCGACGGCGGCGCGGTCCGCATCGTCCACGCTCTCGCACACGACCACGCCCTTCCCGGCGGCGAGCCCCGACGCCTTGATCACGAGCGGCGCACCGTACGTGCGGATGGCGTGCAGCGCGCCGTCGAGCGTGGCGTGGCGGTCGGCGCGCGCGGTGGGCACGCCGGCGTCGAGCATCAGCTGCTTCGCGAACACCTTCGACGATTCGATCCGCGCCGCCGCGCGCGTGGGGCCGAAGATCGGGAGCGACCGATCGCGGAACGCATCGACGATGCCGTCGGCGAGGGGCGCCTCGGGGCCCACGATGGTGAGCGCGGGCCGCTCGCGCAGAGCGAGCTCGAGCAGCGCGGGAATGTCCGACGCGGCCACCGGCGCGCAGCGGCCGATCTGTCCGAGACCAGGATTGCCGGGTGCCGAGAGGATCTCGAGAGCGGAATGGCGTCGCGCGAGCGACCAGGCGATGGCGTGCTCGCGCCCGCCGCCGCCCACGATCAGCACCTTCATTTCGGCGGGGAGGCTCCCGGCGGCGGTTGTTCGCCGCCGCTGCCGGCGCCGGCGCCGCCGGAGCGGAAGGCATTCGTCACGAGGTCGCTCAGACTGCGTACCGCCTCGGCCACCTGGTCCACCGCGCCGCGTGTCTGCTCGCGATAGTGCGCGGCGGCCTCGGCGTAGTCCTCTCGCAGCGGGCGCTGGTCCGCCGCACCCCGGCGCGGGTACTCGCCGCTGAGGATGCGGTCGTAACCACCGCTCTCGATCCAGCGCTGGAGCTCGGCGGCGCGGACGGTGGCGAACGGATGCGATTGGAAGGCGACGTTGAGGAGCTTGAGAATGGTATCGAAGGCGGTGCCGCCCGTCTCGTACTCGCGTGCCTGGACGAGGAACTCATCGAGGCTCGTCTCGTCATCGCTCGCGCTACCGCCGGCCATCTTGAGGAACAGCCGCATCGAGGCGATCGGGTCCTGGGTCGCGAGCAGTCCGGCACGATCGGCGGACAGCTCGGCCTTGCGGTACCATTCGAGGAGCGCGAGCTGCACCGGCAGCGCGATGAGCCCCAACCCCGGCAGCGCGCTGAATCCTATCCGTAGGATGAGCAGCGCGATCGTCGTGTACGTCGCGTGGCCGCTCATGACGTGACCGACCTCGTGGCCCAGCAGCACGCGGCGCTCGTCCTCGTCGAGGATCGCGAGCGCCCCGCTGTTCAGGACGATGAACGGCTTGTCGAAGCCGACGGCCATCGCGTTCGCGACCGGCGTCTGCGAGATGAAGAGCTCGGGGCGCACGGCCCAGTCGAGCGACTCGAGCACCTCGGTGTACAGCGCGTCGAGCTTGGGGCGCTGCCGCGGCCCCACGCGCACGGCGTTGGCCGTGAACAGGTGGCGCACGCCGCGCTCGCCGATCGCACCCATGATCTTCCGGACGAGCTCGTCGAAGCCGGGAATGCTGCGCAGCGTGTTGAGCGCGGCGCGGTCGGCGGGATGTTCCCACGCGGTGGGAGCGATCTGGGTGAGGACCTTGCGGGCGGGCATGACGGCTCCGGATCAGATGACGGCGAACGCGTGCTCGACGTCGCAGAGGAGGTCGGCGATATCTTCGACGCCGCACGAGAGGCGCACCAGCCCGTCCGAGAGGCCGAGCGCCGCTCGCCGCTCGGGCGGCACGGAGGCGTGCGTCATCGACGCCGGATGGCTGATGAGACTCTCCACTCCCCCCAACGATTCCGCGAGCGAAAAGATTCGGGCCCGACGGAGCACCGCGTCGGCTTGCGCCTTCGAGCCGGTCTCGACCGAGATCATCCCGCCGAAGCCCGTCATCTGGTGCTTCGCGAGCGCATGCTGCGGGTGGCTCTCGAGGCCCGGGTAGATCACGCGCTCGTGGCCGAGCCGCTTGGCGAGCCACGCCGCCACCTGACGCCCATTCGCGTCGTGGCGCGGCATGCGGAGGTGCAGTGTTTTCGTGCCGCGGAGCGCGAGCCAGCAATCCATGGGACCGGGAACGGCGCCGGCGGTGTTCTGGATGAACTGCAGCCGTTCGGCCAGCGCGTCGTCCTGCAGCGTGGCGATGCCGCCCACCATGTCGCTGTGGCCGTTCAGGTACTTGGTGGTGGAATGGAAGACGATGTCGGCGCCGTGCTCGAAGGGGCGCTGGAAGAAGGGTGTCGCGAAGGTGTTGTCCACGATGAGGAGCGCGCCGGCGCGGTGCGCGATCTCGGCCGCGGCGGCGAGGTCGGTGATCCGCATCAACGGATTCGTCGGCGTCTCGGCGAGCACGGCCGCGGTGCGCGTGGTGCACGCGTCGGCGATGCGCGTCCCGTCGCGCGTGTCCACGAAGCTGAATTCGAGGCCGAAGTGGCGGTACACCTTGTCGAACAGGCGGTACGTGCCGCCGTACACGTTCTCGCCGCAGATGATGTGGTCGCCGGACTTGAAGAGCTTCATGAGCGAGTCGACGCACGCGACGCCGCTCGCGAAGGCGAGGCCGTGCCGCGCGCCCTCGAGCGATGCCACGTTGCGCTCGAGCGCCTCCCGCGTGGGGTTCTGCGTGCGCGCATACTCGTAGCCTTTGTGCTTGCCGAGCCCCTCCTGCACGTAGGTCGACGTGAGATACACGGGGGGCATGATCGCGCCGGTGGTCGGGTCGGGGTGGTGCCCCGCGTGGATGGCGCGCGTGCCGAAGCCGGTCGCCAGGTCGCTGTCGAAAACTCGGGTCATGCGGAGGAGTGGAAGGAGATTCCGGAAGATAGCGCGCCGGCAGGAAGGACGCAGGCGCGACGCAGGCGCGA
>JAYUMO010000414.1:0-6334 GCA_043762555.1 Gemmatimonadaceae bacterium
TTGAGCGCGCGCGCGAGGGCGGTCGGGTCCGTGCCGTCGCCGAAGCTGTTCCCCAGGAGCAGCGCCGCCGCGCCATCCTCCGCGGCGCGGCGCGCGAGCTCCGCGGCATCGGGCACCGCGGTGCGCGCCGGATCCACGAGCACCGCGAGACCTCCCGCGCCGTCGCGGGCGAGCGCCGCGAACACGCTCATTCGTCCAGCTCCGCGGCCACCTCGCCCACGCGCCAGAGCGCGCCCACCGCCACCGCCGCGAGCGTATTCGCGTGGGCCGACGCCGCTTCGAAGGCGTACGTCACCAGCGCATCCGCGGCGAGCAAGTCGAGCGCGCGTTCGCGCCCCGCTTGCTCATCATCGCGCAGCGAGATGAGCAGCGTTTCCATGGCGTCCAGGCACCGCACCACCGTTTCTTCGGCGTCGTCCGCCGCGGCGGGGCCGAGCGCATCGCGCACGCGCGCGGCCAGATTCTCCGGCGGCGCCGGCGCGCGCGACGCGAGCCACTCGGCGATCGTCACGCGGCCGCGCCGCCGGCGGCGAGCGCCGCGCGCACGATCTCAGGCGCCGCCTTGAGCACCGTTTCGAGGCCCGCCGCATCGGGGATCCCCGCCTGCGCCATGTGCGGCTTCCCGCCGCCGCGTCCGCCGGCGGTGGCGGCGAGTTGGCGCACCAACGCATCCGCGTGCACGCCGCGCGCGCGCACATCGTCCGTTACCACCGCGAGCACCGTGTGCTTGCCGTCGGCGGAGCCCGACGCGATCACGCCGACGCCGGATCCCAACTGCTCGCGCAGCGCGTCGCCGAGCGACTGCAGCTCCTTGAGGCCGAGCGTGCCCACGTTGCCGTGGACGAAGCGCGTGCCGTTGATCGTCGTCGCCTGCGCGATCAAGCGCTGCACCTCGTCCCCACCGCCGCGCATCGCGTCGTCGAGCCTCTTCTGGAGCGCGCGCCGCTCCTCGAGCAGCGTGGCCACGCGCTTCTCCACCGCTTCCGCCGGCGCCTTGAGCATCTCCGACAGCCGTGCCAAGCGCTGCTCCTCCGCGCGCACCAGCTCGTATGCCTTCGGCCCGGTCACCGCTTCGATGCGCCGGATGCCGGCCGCCACGCCGCCCTCGCTCACGATCTTGAAGAGCGCGATCTGCCCGGTGCTGCGCGCGTGCGTGCCGCCGCAGAGCTCCATCGAGACGCCAGGCACGCTCACCACCCGCACTAGGTCGCCGTACTTCTCGCCGAAGAGCGCCATCGCGCCGCTCGCCACCGCGTCGCGGTACGCCGTCTCCTCGGTGCGCACATCGAGATTGGCCCAGATCGCGCGATTCACCCACGTCTCCAGCTCGGCGAGCTGCTCCGGCTTCACCGGCCCGTGATGCGTGAAGTCGAATCGGAGACGATCGGGCGCGACGAGCGAGCCGGCCTGGTGCACGTGCTCGCCGAGGTTCTTCCGGAGCGCCGCGTGCAGCAAATGCGTGGCGGTGTGATTTCGCTCGGTGTCGCGTCGCACGTCGGCGGGCACGCGCGCCGTCACCGGGCCGAAGGCAAAGACGCCGGTCAGCTTCCCGACCGAGGCGGTGCGACCCTCGATCTTGCGAACCTCGTCCACATCCACGCGCCATCCCTGGCCGACGATCTCTCCCTGGTCCGAGATCTGGCCGCCGGACTCCGCGTAGAAGGGCGTGTCCTGCAACACGAGCGCCATCCGAGCGCCGTCGAGACGATGCACCGCCGCGACGGAAGTCGCGACCTCCGTGCGGTCGTAGCCGACGAAGTGCGTGGGCGCGTCGGCCTTCGCCCGCTTCGGGCGCTCCCACCTGGCCATCCCCCCCTCGGCGAGCACGTCGGTGGCCACACGCAGGTCGCGAGTGCGCCGCTCCTCGCGGCTCTGCTCGCGCTGCGCGCGGAGCGCGCGCTCGAAGCCGGCGATGTCCACGGTGTAGCCGCGCTCGCGCGCCATCAGCTCGGTGAGATCGATCGGGAAGCCGAAGGTGTCGTAGAGCTTGAAGGCGTCCTCCCCCGAGATCGTACCACGCACCGCGAGCGATCCCTGTGTCGTGGCCACCGGCGCGAGCTGGTCGAACTTCTGCATTCCGCCGTCGATCGTGTCGAGGAAGCGCTCCTCCTCGGCGCGCGTCGTGTCGGTGATCAGCTTGGCGCGCTGCGCCAGCTCCGGGTACACATCGCTCATCGTCTCGATGACGGTGCGCACCACGTACTCGAGCGTCGGCTCGTGTCGGCCGAGCAGCCACGCGTGTCGCACCGCGCGCCGGAGGATCCGGCGCAGCACGTAGCCCCGGCCATCGTTCGACGGGAAGGCGCCGTCGCCGATCAGGAGCGCGACCGCGCGCGCGTGGTCCGCGAGCACGCGGAAGCTCGCCGGGTCCACCGCGTTCGGGACGACGAACGGCTTGCCGGGGCGCTCGCTGCCGCCCGTCATCGTTAGTCCGCCGGTGGACTTCACGTCGCGGCGGATCTCATCGCTCTCGCGGCCCCAGTACGGGATGCCGGTGTAGCGCTCCACCGTCTCGATGAGCGGCAGGAAGAGATCGGTGTGATAGTTGCTCGTGACGCCCTGCATCACGGCGGCGATCCGTTCGAGTCCGGCGCCGGTGTCCACCGACGGGCGTGGCAGCGGCGTGCGCGTGCCGTCCGCCTGCCGGTCGAACTGCATGAACACGAGGTTCCAGATCTCCAGGAAGCGCCCCGCTTCAGCGCCGACGACGAACGCGTCCTGCGAGAACTCCGTCCGTTTGACCTCGGTCCACTCGCCGGTCGCACCGGCCGGGAAGCGCCAGTCCTTCGCAACACGAACGAGATCCACGTAGATCTCGCTGCACGGCCCGCACGGGCCGGTGTCCGCCATTTGCCAGAAATTGTCCTTCTCACCCAAGCCGTAGACGCGCGTCGCGGGGACCTTCGTGTGCTTCAGCCAGAGATCGCGCGCGTCGGCGTCCTCCTGGAAGACCGTCACATACAGCCACGATGGATCGATCCCCAGCTCCTTCGTCACGAACGCCCAGGCGAACTTGATCGCGTCGGCCTTGAAATAATCACCGAAGGAGAAATTGCCGAGCATCTCGAAGAAGGTGTGGTGGCGCGCGGTATGCCCCACCTGCTCGAGATCGTTGTGCTTGCCGCCGGCGCGCACGCACTTCTGCGCCGTCGCCGCGCGAACGCCGAATGGCGCGCGCTCCTGACCCAGGAAGATCTTCTTGAACTGCACCATCCCCGCGTTCGTGAACAGCAGGGTAGGGTCATCGCCGGGCACCAGCGATGACGACGGGCGCACGACATGCCCCTGTCGCTCGAAGTATTTCAGGAATCGCTCTCGGATCACGGACGCGCGCATATGCGCGGGAATATAGCGCGCAGGGAGAGGGGGTGGAACGAGAACGGCCGGTCTCGGTCTCGGTCTCGGTCTCGGTCTCGGCCTCGGCCTCGGCTTACCGCGGCAACTTCTTCATGGCAACGCGAATCTCCTCGGCGTCGTAGCCGCGGCGCGCAAGAAAAGCGTACAGGCGGCGACGGCGCGTCGCGGCATCCAACTTCGACATCGTGCGGAGCTTGCGTTCAACAATGCGCTCCAACGTCTCGGCGGGGTCGATCGCCTCCTCCTCGATCACCTCGGCGATCGACGCGTCGGCGATCGCGCGCGCGACGCCGCGCCGAGCGAGCTCGGCGTGCAGGCGGCGGCCGGAGAAGCCGGAGCGCGAGATGCGCGAGCGCACGAATTGGCGCGCGAACGACTCGTCGTTCAGCGCGCCGACCTCGAGAAGGCGAGAGACCGCGGCGTCCACCAGCGCCTCGGGCTCGCGCTTGCGCAGCAGGCCAAGGCGGAGCTCGCGCGCCGAGCGCGATCGGACGGCCAGCATCGCGAGAGCACGGTCCAGCACGCGCAACGACTGCGCCTCCGCGGCAACGCGAGCGGCGAGCGCCTCCGTCCACGCATCGCCGGTGTGCACGCCGAGCCGTTCCACACCGTCGGCGGAGAGGACGGCTGCGCGCTTCCCGTCTACGAGGACGTCGAATCGGCCTTCACGCCTTCCACTCTGTGAGATCTCGCTGATGACGGCGCTCACACCCCTCCCTCGCGCAATGAAAAGCGCCGAGTGGCGGGCTCGCGGGACCGGGACCTCTTCAGGTGAACCGCGTCCTCGCGCCTCACCACTCGGCGCTTCGTATCATTCCTACGCGCTGTGCGCGGGTAAAAACAGTAGCTATTCCTCGACCGCCTCCGCCTCGCCCACCGTCACCTGCTTGATCCCGAGGATCGCCTTCACCTTCTCCTCGATCTCGGCCAGCATCACCGGGTTGTCCTTGAGGAACATCTTCGCGTTCTCGCGCCCCTGGCCGATGCGCTGGTTCCCGTAGCTGTACCACGCGCCCGACTTCTCGATGATCCCCGCCTCGGCGCCGATGTCCACGAGCAAGGAGGTGTGGCTGATCCCTTCGGCGAACATGATGTCGAATTCGGCCTGCTTGAACGGCGGCGCGACCTTGTTCTTCACCACCTTCACCCGCACGTGCGAGCCGATCACTTCCTCCTTCTCCTTCACCGGCCCGATCCGGCGGATGTCCAGCCGCACCGAGGCGTAGAACTTGAGTGCCTTGCCGCCGGTGGTCGTCTCCGGATTGCCGAACATGACGCCGATCTTCTCGCGCAATTGATTGATGAAGATCACCGACGTCTTCGACCGCGCGATCGCCCCGGTCAGCTTGCGCAGCGCCTGGCTCATGAGCCGAGCCTGCATGCCGACGTGCGAATCGCCCATCTCCCCCTCGATCTCGGCCTTGGGCACGAGCGCGGCCACGGAATCGATGACGATCACGTCCACCGCCCCCGAGCGCACCAGGATCTCGCAGATCTCGAGCGCCTGCTCCCCGGTGTCGGGCTGCGAGACGAGGAGATCATCGATCGCTACCCCGAGCTTGCCCGCGTACTCCGTGTCGAGCGCATGCTCGGCGTCGATGTACGCGGCGACACCGCCCGCTCGCTGGGCATTCGCCACCACGTGGAGGCAGAGGGTGGTCTTGCCGCTCGACTCGGGGCCGTAGATCTCGGTGACCCGCCCCCGCGGGATCCCGCCGATGCCGATCGCGGCGTCGAGGTTGATCGCCCCGGTGGGGATCGCCTCGACCCGCACCCTCATCGTCTCAGAGCCCATCCGCATGATCGAGCCCTTACCGCAGCTCTTCTCTATCTGCGCGATCGCCAGGCCGAGGGCCTTCTTCTTGTCCTCCTGCATCGTGGAGACCGACATGGCTCGCCTACCCCCCGGTCGCGTGTGAAGGTGCCCACAGTACCCAGCCGAACTCAGACCCGAACAAAGTACGAAGCTACCCCGATTTCGTCAATGGCCAAATAGCCCGCGGAGCCCGAAGGCGTCCGGGACGTGCCGGATCCGCGCCCGCCCCTCCGACAGCAGTACCCCCACCACATCGAAGCGGAAGGCCTCCGCCCGTTGCCCGTTCCGGTCCATCCATACTAAGGCCGACCGCACCAGCTCGCGCTGCTTCCGCCAGTCCACCGCCGACACGGGGTCCCCGAAGCGAGACCCAGTGCGCGCCTTGACCTCGATGAAGGCGACCACGCCTTCGCGCTCCATCACGAGGTCCAGATCGCGGTGCCCGCTACGCACCCGGCGGCCGAGCGTCCGCCATCCCTGCTCCGTGAGCCATCGCTCCGCTAGTCGCTCGCCCAGGAGCCCGAGCTGCTGCGTGTCGGCCGTCATGGGGGCAACGTACAGCGCGCGCTCCACCGAGTATCATCGGAAGAACGCGCGCCGAACCGGATCGCGGGGACCGCGGTCAGCCGCGCCGGATCACTCTTAAAAACAAGATCGAGATCAAGGCCTCGGCCCGGCGATGCGATCCAGGCCTTCGAGTCCCATGAGCACGTCCCGCGGCTTGGACCCATCGGGCGGGCCGAGGACGCCGGCTTCCTGTAGCTGGTCGATGAGGCGCGCCGCGCGGCCGTAGCCCACCCTGAGCCGGCGCTGCAGCAGCGAGGTGGAGCCCCCTTGATTCTGGATGCACGCCTCGGCCGCTTCGCGGAAGAGCTTGTCGCGCTCCCCGGGCTCCCCGATCTCCCCGGCTTCGCTCGCCACCGCCTCGGCGTCGCGCTTCCGCATCTCTTCGAGGATGTCCGCCTCGGCGCGCGGCGCCTCCGGCAGCAGCCCCTGCAGCGCCAGCGCGCGGCGGCGCTCCTCGGCGCGCTCGTCGTACCACTTGAGCAGCGCCTCGGTATCCTCGCTCGAGATGAACGCGCCCTGGATGCGCGACAGCTCGCTCTTCGCCGGCGGGATGAAGAGCATGTCGCCATTCCCGAGCAGCGACTCGGCGCCGAT
>JAYUMO010000415.1:0-1643 GCA_043762555.1 Gemmatimonadaceae bacterium
TTCATCTTCATCGTCTCGGCCATGTGCCCTCGTGCTCCTCGCTAACTCGCCGCGCGCGGTTCGGACGCGCCCTGCGCGCGCTGCCGCAACACCGTGTTCAGCCGCGCGATATCCTTGCGGAGCGCGCGGAAACGCAGCGGATCATCCAGCGCTTCCGTCGCGCCGCGGAACTTGAGCCGGAACCGCTCTTCCTGGAGCTCCGCCACCTTTTGGCGGATCTCGGCGTCGGTCAGCTCGCGGATCTCCTCAGCCCGCATCGGTATGCGCCTCCTCTCGTGCGACGAACTTGGTCTTCACCGAGAGCTTCGCCGCCGCGAGGGCCATCGCCTTCTCGGCCATCGGACGGTCGATCCCCTCGAGCTCGAACATCATCCGCCCCGGCTTCACCACCGCCACCCAGCCCTCCGGCGACCCCTTGCCCTTCCCCATGCGGGTCTCGGCCGGCTTCTTCGTGATCGGCTTGTCGGGGAAGATCCGGATCCACACCTTGCCGCCGCGCTTGATGTGCCGCGTGAGCGCCACGCGCGCGGCTTCGATCTGCCGTGCACTCACCCACCCCGGCTCCATCGCCTGCAGCCCGTAATGGCCGAACGCCACCGTGTGACCGCGCGTCGCGATCCCTTTGGTGCGGCCCTTGAACATCTTCCGGAACTTGACGCGCTTCGGACTCAGCATCGCTCGTTACCTCACGCGCCCGTCGAGTACGTGGAACCGCGGCGGCCGGTCGTGTCCTCGCCATGGAAGATCCAGACCTTCACCCCGATCGTGCCGAAGGTGGTCTTCGCCGTGGACGTCGCATAGTCGATCTTGGCGCGCAGCGTGTGGAGCGGTACCCGCCCTTCGTGATAGCCCTCGACGCGCGCGATCTCCGCGCCGCCCAGCCGGCCGCCGCACTTGATCTTGATCCCCTGCGCCCCCATCCGCATCGCGCTCTGCACCGCGCGCTTCATCGCGCGGCGGAAGGAGATCCGCTGCGCCAGTTGGTGCGCGATCTGATCGCCCACGAGCTGCGCATCCAGCTCCGGCCGCTTCACCTCTTCGACGTTGATCCCCACTTCCTTGCCGGTCAGCTGCGCCAGCTCGTCGCGGAGCTTGTCCACTTCCGCGCCCTTCTTCCCGATCACGACGCCCGGACGGCCGGTGTGGATCGTCGCGACGACCTTCCCCGGCTTCCGCTCGATCGTGATGTCGCTGATCGCGGCGTGTCCCAGGCGCGCCTTCAGATAGCGGCGCAGCAACTCATCTTCCTTCAGCAACGCGGGGAAATCGCGGTTCGCGTACCACTTGGAGCGGTGCTCGCGTGTGATCCCCAGGCGGAAGCCGATCGGATTGACTTTCTGGCCCATTAGCGTCCCTTCCTCTCGGCGACCACGATCTCGACGTGGCTCGTCCGCTTTTGGATTGGCGTGCCGCGACCCATCGCCGCCGGCATGAAACGCTTCAGCTTCGGTCCTTCGTTGATCACCGCGTGCTTGACGTACAGCAGGTCCGTGTCGAGCGACTCGCTCGCGGCGCGGGCGTGCTGCTCCGCGTTCGCGACCGCGCTCTTGAGCACCTTCTCGATCTGCTTCGCGGCGTGCTTCTTCGAGAACGTGAGCAGCGCGAGCGCCTCGTTCACGTTCTTCCCGCGGATCTGATCGATC
>JAYUMO010000416.1:0-1743 GCA_043762555.1 Gemmatimonadaceae bacterium
TGGATGGGGTAGTCGAGCGGACTCGGGCCCACGATCTCGAGCGCCTGTACGCCGAGCTCGTAGCCGCCCGGCGCGCGCGCGTCGGCGCGCACGGCGCCCGTCGCGGCGATCGAGGTCTCGATCGTGAGCGCCGCGAACCGCTCCCAGACCTCGGCGCTCACATCGGTCTTCGCGATCACGCACTGGAGGAGCCCCGTCCCGTCGCGGAGGACGATGAAGGCGATCTTCCCCGAGGAACGCTGGTGCGTCACCCACCCGCGCACGGTGACCGTGGCGCCGGCGTGGCGGCTCAGCTCGTCGATGCGGGCGAAGGGGAACGGCATGGTACTCGGCGTGCGGCGTGACAGTCGTGGTGGAGCGGCAAGCTAATCCGCGACGAGAGAGAGTTCAACGGAGCGCGCGCCGCGTCGTCACCCCACGCGGAAGAGCTCGATCGCGCGCGCGTAACGCTCCCCGAGCCGACGTCGCAGCTCGGCGTGCTCCGGGCGCCGAAGTTCCGGATCGGCGGCCAAGAGCTCGCCGGCCGCCGCCATCGCCGCCGCATTCAGCTCCTCATCGCGCGCTGGGTCGGCCACTTTGAACATCGGCTCGCCGCTCTGTCGCTCACCGAAGAGATCGCCCATGCCGCGGAGCCGCAGGTCGGCGCGCGCGATCTCGAAGCCGTCATCCGTCTCCACGAAGATCCGCAATCGCGCCGCCACCTCCGGGCTCACGTCGCCGAGCAGGATGCACCAGCTCGCCGCGGCGCCGCGTCCCACGCGACCGCGGAGCTGATGGAGCTGGGAGAGCCCGAAGCGCTCCGGGTGTTCGATGAGCATCACCGTCGCATTGGGGACATCGATGCCGACCTCGATCACGGTGGTCGCGACCAGCACATCGATGGCGCCGTCGCGAAAGCGCCGCATGATCTTGTCGCGCTCGGCGGCCGGGAGGCGACCGTGCAGGAGCGCGACGTGTCGCGCGACGAAGGCGCCCACCGCGAGCGACGTGAACATCGTGGTCGCGGCCTTGAGGTCGCGTGTCTCCGACTCCTCGATCACCGGATAGACGATGTACGCCTGCCGCCCGCTCGCGAGCTCCTCGTCCACGAATGACAGCACCTTGTCGCGCGCCGAGGAGGCGCGACGCACCGTGCGCACCGGCGGGCGGCCGGGCGGCCGCTCGTCGAGCGTGCTGACGTCGAGATCGCCGTACACGGTGAGCGCCAGCGAGCGCGGGATCGGCGTCGCACTCAGCAAGAGCACATCGGGCCGCTCCCCCTTCTCGCCGAGCGCCGCCCGCTGCTCCACGCCGAAGCGATGCTGCTCGTCGATGATCGCGAGGCCGAGCCGGCCGAAGGTGGCGCCCGCCTGCACCAGCGCGTGCGTGCCGATGGCGATCAGCGGCGCGGAGCTCGCGAGGCGCTCGCCGGCCTCGCGCCGCTCCTTCGCCGACGCCGAGCCCGTGACCAGCACCGGCCGCATCTGCAGGCGCGCGAGCAGCACGCCGATCGTGCGCGCGTGCTGCTCGGCCAACAGCTCGGTGGGCGCCATGATCGCCGCCTGGTAGCCATTCTCCACCGCGAGCAGGGCGGCGAAGAGCGCGACGATCGTCTTCCCGCTCCCGACGTCGCCCTGGAGCAGGCGATGCATGCGGCGCTCGCTGCACAGGTCGGCGAAGATCTCGCGCGTCACCCGGGTCTGCGCACCGGTGAGCGCGAAGGGGAGCGACGCCTTGAGCCGCGTGGTCAGCTCGCGCTTGTTC
>JAYUMO010000417.1:0-2405 GCA_043762555.1 Gemmatimonadaceae bacterium
AAGGAGCGAGCATGTCCGCACTCATTCTCCTCGGTCTCATCGCCCTCGCCGCGTTCTGGCTCATGGGCGCGTACAACGGGCTCATCAGTCTCAAGAACCAGGTGGCCAACGCCTGGAAGCAGATCGACGTCCAGTTGAAGCGCCGCCACGACCTCATCCCCAATCTCGTGGAGAGCGTGAAGGGGGCGATGAACTTCGAGCGGCAGACGCTCGAAGCCGTCATCGCCGCGCGCAACACGGCGATCGCCGCCGCCAAGGGGGGGACCGGCGCCGCGCTGCCGACCGCGCAGCAGGTGCAGCAGACCGCGAGCGCCGAGGGCGCGCTCACCGCGTCGCTCGGCCGGCTCTTCGCGGTGGTCGAGGCCTACCCGCAGCTCAAGGCCACGGGCAACATCGCGCAGCTGCAAGAGGAGCTCGTCTCCACCGAGAACAAGATCGCGTTCTCGCGCCAGCTCTATAACGACACGACCACCGAGTACAACACCAAGCAGCAGCAGTTCCCCACCAGCCTCGTGGCGGGGATGGCGGGCGCGAGTGCGGCGCAGCTCTGGGAGATCACCGACGCCGCCGAGCGCGAGGTCGTGAAGGTCGATCTCGGCATGAACCCGAAGACGTGACCGACAGCGTCAATCTCTTCGCGCAGCAGGAAGCCAATCGCCGGCGCTCGCGATGGCTGGTGATCGGCTTCGTGCTGTTCTTCGCCTGGCTCGGATTCGGCGGCGACTTCGTCCGATATGAGATGTGGAAGAACGCCCATCCTGACCAGCCCGCGCCGATCTTCCCGTGGATCGGGATCGTACTCACGCTCGCCGCCGCCTGGCTCGCCCGCTCGGCGTGGGAGAACGGGCCGGACCGCGTGCTCGCCTCCACCGGTGCGCGCGAGCTCTTCGATGGGCAGAACGACCAGGAGAAACAGCTCATCAACGTCGTGGAGGAGATGTCCGTGGCATCGGGGGTGCCGAAGCCGCGCATCTGGCTGATCCCCGACGCCGATCCCAACGCCTTCGCGACCGGCCGCGACGAGAAGGGGGCGAGCATCGCCGTCACCGAAGGATTGCTCGCCACCCTATCGCGCGATGAGCTGCAGGCGGTGATCGGGCACGAGATGGGGCACATCAAGAATCTGGACGTCCGTCTGATGACGCTGCTCGCGGCCCTCGTGGGCGCGATCACGCTGCTCGCGAACGCGGTCACGCGCACCGGATTGATCGGTGGCTCGCGCGGCGATCGCGAGGAGAAGGGGGGCGGCGGGCCGTTCGCGCTGGTCCTGCTCGCCCTCTGGGTGGTGAGCTGGGTGCTCGCCCCGATCATCGCGAACCTGATGGCGCTCGGCGTCAGCCGTGACCGCGAGTATCTCGCGGACGCGATGAGCGCGCAGTTCACGCGCAATCCGATGTCGCTCGCGTCGGCGCTCGAGAAGATCGAGCACGCCGACGCGCCCACCAAGAGCATCAAGTCCGGCACGGCGCACATGTGCATCGCCGATCCGATGGGCCGCGCGCTGAACGCGCGTGAGGGCGGTGTCGCGAGCCTCTTCGGCACCCACCCACCGATGGCCGTGCGCATCGCGCGGCTCAAGGCGATGGCCTTCCAGGAGATGACGCGCGCCGGGACCTTCCCCACTCCGGATTCCGCTACGACGTGAGGCGGAAGACGAAGTCCTGACGCACCAGTATTCGCACGCGCCGTCCGGCGTTCCGCGCCGGCCGGAAGCGCGACGCGAGCAGCGCGCGCCGCACTGACTCCTGGAAGAGGCGATCGCTCCCCTCATCGAAGGTGATGCTCGCCGACTCCACGCGGCCGGTGGTGTCCACCACGAATCGGGTGTTGACGATGCCGGCGACGCGCGTGGCCCGGAGCAAGGATGGATAGACCGGAAGCGGATTGCCGGCGAGCGCGATCGCCAGCTCTTCGGCGATCTCGACCGCGATGCCGTTCTCGCCGCCGCCCCGCGTACCCGGAATGCCGTTCGTGGGGAATTCGACCGCTGGACCCGCGATCACCGGATCGTGCGCCGGCTGAAGTATCGGCGCGTCCACGAACGGATTTCGCGGAAGGGGGAACGGCCTACACCCATCGGGGAGGTCGCACCCCTTCGGCGGCTGCCGCTCGCCTCCGCCGGAGCGCACCGGCGCCGGTATGGGCGCCGGCACGAAAATGAGCGTTGGGACCGTTACATTCGGCCCCGACCCGTGCGCCGAAGCGCCGAGGGCGGCGTGGGCCGCCATGCCGATCACCGCGACGTGTGCCAGGAGGCTCGCCGCCGTCGCGCCCGCGCTCGATCCGCGCGTGCGCGCGGATTCCATCCGCTGCATTCTCATGTTCGCGTCTCCCGCGCTGAGGTGAACGGTGATGCGTTCCCTCACGCGAGGATAGCGCGGCCGGGTGAGGTGCTCGTGACCGCT
>JAYUMO010000418.1:0-1957 GCA_043762555.1 Gemmatimonadaceae bacterium
TTCCGCGACCGCGTCACCCACAAGCTGCCGCCGCACCTCGCCGGGTGGCAACTGCCCCCCGACTGGAGTTGGGGGAGCGACGGCGTCGAGGGCGAGCACCGCCACTATCAAGAACTCGTGGACGGGCTCGGCCGCTCCCTCTCCCTCGTGAGCGCGCCCAACAGCGAGCACGCGGCCTGGCTCTTCGCCGAGGCGCGGCGCCTCGCGCACATGAACCACCCGTCGATCCCGACGACGTATCACTATTGGGCGCGCACTCCGGATTCGCCGCGCGGGCCCGGCTATCTTCGCCGTTGGATCCCGGGCGAAACGGTGTGGGCGCAGCTCGATCGCGGCGGCACGTACGATCTCTCCACCACGCTCCAGTTCGTGCGCAACATCGGCTCCGCGGTCGCGTATCTGCACACCGCGGGCGCGACACATGGCGCCGTGTCCGGCGAGAGCTGCTGGGTCGCGCCGACGGGACGTCTCTATCTGCTCGGCTGGGAGTGGGCGATGCCGCGCGCCGAGATCCCCGACGGGCTCACGCCGGCGCGGCGCTGGATGCCGATCCCCCCCGAATGGCCGGCGCTCGAGTGGGCGCCCACGGTCGCGAGCGATCAGTGGCAAATCGCGGCTACGGCTTTCGCGACGCTCACGGGCGAGTATCCGCCGGAGGATCTGCCGCCGCTGCGGCTCGTGCGCCCCGATCTGCCGAAGTCCGTGAGTGCCGTGCTCGCGCGGGCGCTCTCGCCCAAGCCCGAGGATCGCTTCCACTCGGTGAGCGCAATGCTCCGCGACCTCGACCGCGCGGTGGGGAGTCGCACGTCGATGTTCATCAGCGGCGGCACGCCGGCGATCCGCACCACGGGCGATTCCGAAGAGGCGCGACTCCGGTGGGCCACCGGCGAGGACTACGAAGTGATCGCGCGGCTGGGCTCGGGCACCTTCGGCTCGGTGTGGCGCGTGCGCGATCTGACGCTCTCGCGCGAGGTGGCGCTCAAGATGCTGCACCCGCACGTGTCGAGCGACGAGCAGGCGGTGCACCGCTTCCGCCGCGAGGCGCAGCTGGCCGCGCAGCTCGCGCACCCGGCGATCGTGCCGATCTTCGACTGGGACACCAACGGCGGCGTCTCCTGGTACACGATGGAGCTGGCCGAGGGGGGCTCGCTGGCCGACCTCGTGAAACGCGCCGGGAAGCGCACGCTCGAGGAGATCGCGCCGCAGATCGACTTCGTGCTCGACGGGCTCGCCGCCGCGCATTCGGCGGGGATCATCCATCGCGACCTCAAGCCGGAGAACATCCTGATCGACCGCTGGCGCCGGTGGCGCGTGGGCGATTTCGGCGTCGCGAAGATCTCGGGAGAGGAATTGCTCACCGGCACCACGGGGACGCCGGAATTCGCGGCGCCCGAGCAATTGCTGGGCGAGACGCAGAGCCCGGCGGTGGATTGCTTCGAGCTCGCGGCGATCACCGCGTATCTGCTCACCGGCGTGCCGCCCTTCGGCACCGGCGATGGCCGCGTGATCCTGGCGCGCGAGCTCAAAATGGACGTGGACCTCCACGGCGTGCCGCCGGCGATCGCGGCGTGGATCAAGCAAGGGCTCGCGCCGCGACCCGAGGACCGATTCGCCGACGCCGGCGTGATGGCCGAGGCGTGGCGCGAGGCGGTGGACGAGACGCTCGGCGACAGCGGGCGCGCGCCCTGGTGGCGGCGTTGGCTCGGCGCCGTGGATCCCGCGGCGGCAATGTGAGGAGATCGCGATGACGAGAAAGAACATCTCGAGCGGCACGCCGTGGGAGCCGAAGGTCGGGTATTCCCGCGCGGTGCGCGTGGGCAACGTGGTGCACGTGTCGGGGACGACGGCCACCGCCGCCGACGGGAAGATCACCGGTGCGGGCGACCTGTACGCGCAGGCGGTGCAGACGCTGAAGAACATCGAGCGCGCGCTCGGGCAGGCGGGGGCGAAGATGAGC
>JAYUMO010000419.1:0-2446 GCA_043762555.1 Gemmatimonadaceae bacterium
CACTTCCCCGTGCCGCCGGTGCTCAATGCCGATGGATTGGCGTTCAAGTGGGCGGGCTATCGGATGCCCGATCAGATCTCTAAGAACGTCGAAGTCACGAAGATCGGCGACTATCTCGCTGCGCGCGGCGTGTTCCAGTACGCGCTCACGAAGAGCAGCGACGCCGCCACCGACAGCGCCACGCTGTACATCCCCGGCGCGAGCCTCTTCGCCGCCGGGCCGATGGGCAAATGGTTCGGCGGTTTCATCGAGCTGGAAGCGGCGCCCGATGGGATCGGCGTGATGGTGCAGGCGACCGGCACGTGGGGGGAAGAGAATTCCTTCGGCAGCGTGAGGCTGGCGCAGGGGCACCTGATCTCCGAGGGCGCGGTGGCGGGGATGGACCGGGCGATCGGCGTCCTGACGCCGCTGCCGATCGACCGCTCGATCGGCTCGCCGGTGGAGTTCGGCTTCGGCGATCACACCGGCCTCGACTTCTCGTGGGTGTTCGGCAAGAAGGACCGCGCGGCGATCGGGATCGCGAACAGCATGCAGCCCACGGGCGGCACGCCACGGCCGCGGCAGGATCTCTTCCTGTCCAACCAGTACATCTGGGATGACTACGGCGGCGGCCTGACCGTCGTCGGCTACCTCGGTAACGCGCCGGGGGTCGATCCTGCCTTCGTGGATTCCACGTCGCATTTCTATCGCGTGGCCGTCACCGCGAGCCATTATTTCGGCACCTTCCAAGCGATCGGCGGGTACGTGTACGGCGAGGACACCAACCTTCCGGTGGGCGGCCTCTTCACCACCACCAGCGAGACGGGACAGTCGTACTGGCTCGGCGCCGGATACACGTTTAAGGAATCGTATCTGACGTTCTACGGGCGCTGGGAAGTGGTGGACCCGAATACGAGCGTGGCCGACGACGGGATGACGCGCTGGGTATTCGGCGGTGTGGCGCCGCTCATGACGCCGCAGTACCTCCGGCTGAACCTCGAGTATTTTCACGACGCGTCGCAGCTCTCGGGCGCGCCCACCCGGCAGGGGCTCTACCTCGAGCTGCAGATGGCGTATTGAAGGGGCATGGCTGGCAGGCGATCGGACATTCCACGTGAGGTATCGATGCGAGTTCGTGCAGTGATGGTCGCCGCCGCCGCGATCGCGGCGGCGGCGTGGGTCGAGGGAGGCGTCGGCCTCGACGTCGCCGAGGCGCGCGCGGCGCTCCAGGCTCCGGACGGCAAGACGCTCTATCACGACAACTGCCAGCAGTGCCACGGCGTGATCGGCCAGCCGACCAAGAGCGCGATGGCGAAGTACGAGCACATCCCGAGCCTCAAGGATTCGACGTTCTTCGCCACCCGCTCGCAGGATTCCATCGTGACGGTCCTGAAGAAGGGGAAGGGGAAGGACATGAAGTCGTTCTCCGAGAAGCTCACCGACGCGGAGATGGCGGCGGTCGCGCAGTACATCCGGACGTTGGTGAAGAAGTAAGTCGGTCTGGCGCTCGCCGGCCGGGGCTGGTAAATGGAGGCATGACACCGCCCGCCAGCACTCCCCCGGCCGACGGCGCGCTCGAGCGCGTGATCGGCGTTCGCGCCCTCGCGGCGTCCGCGTTCAACATGACGGTCGGGTCGGGGATCTTCGTGCTCCCGGCGACTGTCGCCGCGATGATCGGCGCGGCGGCGCCGATCGCCTGGCTCATCTGTGCCCTCGCGATGGCGCTCGTGGTCCTCTGCTTCGCGGAAGCCGGGAGCCGGGTGTCGCGCACCGGCGGGGCGTACGCCTACGCGACCGCAGCGTTCGGACCGTACGTGGGCGCGCTCGCTGGTGCGCTGCTCTACGTGGGCGCCGGCGTTCTCGCGAGCGCGAGCGTGATGAATATCTTCGCACGCACGCTCGCGGTAATTGCCCCGGCGCTCGGTGCGCCGGTGCCTCGGGCGGCGATCATGGCACTCGCGTACGGTGGGCTCGCACTGTTGAACATCCGCGGGGCCCAACCCGGGGTGCGCACCATGGAAGTGTTCACGCTCGGCAAGCTGATCCCGCTGCTCGGGCTCGGCGCGGTGGGTGTGTTCTTCATGCACGGCGGCAATCTCGTGATCCCAGCGTTGCCGCCGGCGCACGACCTGGGCCGCGCGTGCGTAGTGCTGATTTTCGCCTTTCTCGGTTTCGAGAATGCGCTCTCGCCGAGCGGTGAGGTGCGGGACGCACACCGCACGGTGCCACGCGCGGTGCTCTACGGGCTCGCGCTCGTGACGGCGTTGTACCTCACCGTCCAGATGGTGGCCCAAGGGGTCCTCGGTCCGCAGCTCGCCAGCGAGAGGGCGGCGCCACTGGCGGCGGTGGCGGGGATCGTCTTCGGAAGAATGGGGAGCGCCATCATGCTGGCGGGTGCGCTGCTCTCCACCTTCGGCTATTTGACCGGCGATGCGCTCACCACGCCGCGCGCGCTCTTCGCGCTCTC
>JAYUMO010000420.1:0-1621 GCA_043762555.1 Gemmatimonadaceae bacterium
GGCGCGCGCTCGCCGGACGCCGGCTGAGCGCGCACATCGATTGGGTGCACGTCGAGGTGCCGGCGTACAACGTGGTCGGGGTCCGGCGGGGAGGCGATCCGGCGTTGCGCGGGAGCTACGTCGCCTTCGGCGCGCACCTCGACCATATCGGGATCCAGCACGAGCCCGGTACCGAGGATTCGATCGCCAATGGCGCGGACGATGACGGCACGGGAAGCGTCGCGCTACTCGCGATCGCGCGCGCGGCGGTGGCGCAGCGACCGGCGCCGCGCCGCTCGATGCTCTTCGTCTGGCATACCGGCGAGGAGCTCGGGCTCTTCGGCTCCGAGTGGTTCACCTCGCATCCCACGGTGCCGCTCGATTCGATCGTCGCGCAGCTGAACGCCGACATGATCGGCCGCAACGCGCGCGACTCGCTCTACATCGTCGGACCGCGCGCCGCGCCGCGTCGCCAGAGCGTCGTGCTGGGGACGATCGCCGACTCGGTGAACCTCACGCTCAAGCCACCCTTCCTCATCAATCGCGAGTGGGATTCGCCCAGTCATCCGGAACAGATCTACTACCGCAGCGACCACTTCAACTACGCGCGCCGGGGGATCCCGGTGATCTTCATCACAACCGGCCTGCACGCGGATTACCACAAGGTGAGCGACGAGGTGGCGAAGATCGACTTCGCCAAGCTCGCGCGCGTGGCGGGGTTCATCTACGACGTGGGGCTGGCGGTGGCGGAGCGGCCGACGCGGCCCGCGCCGAACGCGCATTCAGCGCCTCGCTGAGGCGGGCGCGGCGAAGGGATCCCGTCAGCACTCGCGCGCCGCGGCTGCCACGCGTTGCACGGCGACCATCGGATCGTCGCCCGGGTATAAGGTCAGAACCTCGGAGGGATGCATGCTGCACGGCAACGTGCGCGCGTCGCTCACCCGCGACGATGCGCAACTCGCGCTGCGATTGATCGCCCGAGGCTCGGAGGATTCGCTCCGGGCCGCGGAGGCGCTGCTGCGTGAAGGTGGGATCGACGCGCTGCTCGACGACGATCGCCTGGTGCCGGCAATGCTCGAATCGCGCGCCGGGATGCATGCATCGCTCCCGCTCTTCTTCTGCGCGGTGGTGCGCGGCGCCCTCGCGGCCGCCGACGAGCACGATCGTACGCTGGCGGACTACGTGACCGACGTCCTCGTTCAGTTCGCGGCGCGCGGCCGTTCCGAACGGATCGCCGAGCATGACGACGCGACGTATGACACGCTCGCGTCGCTCGTCGCCGAGGTGGACGTGCCCGACGCGCGGCGCAGCTTCCTCGTGCGGCAGCACCTCGGCAACTACGCGCTCTGGTCGAGCGGGCTCTTCCCGGACCGGATCGAGACGCGGCGCTGGCGGCGTGGGGGCCCCGGGCTCGACTACTACGATGAGCTCGGCCGCCGCGGCTTCGCGCTCGCCGCCGAGCACCGGCTGGCGCACGAACACGGACTGCGCCCGCTGATGGCGCGTGTGGCCGAGCGCTTCGTGGTGCTGCGCGTCGCGCTCAACCGGGTGAGCGACACGCTGCTCTTCCCGCACCAGAGCTCGCCCGAGCGACTCATGCGCCAGGTACGCGACGCGGCGCGCTGGCGGAAGGCGGGCTAGG
>JAYUMO010000421.1:0-13143 GCA_043762555.1 Gemmatimonadaceae bacterium
CGGCGTGGGCCATCGGGTCAGACGAGGGCCGCGATGTTCGCGCGATTCCGGCGGAGTTCGAAGAGCAATTGACCCAGATTCGCCGTGGGCTGCGCGAGGACCAGGAGGATCGCGTCCACGTTCAGGACGCAGATGATCGCGATCCCGTGGCCGTACTCGAGGATCGCCGTCTGCACACCGCCGCGTCCATCGTGCGCGCCGAAATCGTCGCCGGCGGCGACGATCTGCGGGATCAGCGCCGCCATGCTCTCGGCGTCGATCGCCGTCTTCACTTCGCTGTCGATGAGCAGGCCGTCGCGACCGAGCACGACGGCGGCCTCGACCCCCTCGCGTTGGCGCAGAACGCCGACGAGGTCACGAATGGTGGGCATGCGCGCTCCGGCGGGTTCGGGTGGTGCGAAGCTACACGATCCGCTCGGGGCAAGTCAAGCGCCGAGAATGGCTTGAAGTCGCTCGGCACGCGCGATATCCTTCGCTCCGCGCTGTTCGGTGCCCTCCTTTTTTCGTGTGACGATGAAGGCCCAACGCTTCACCTTGCTGCTCGCCGCGGTCGCGGCCTCGATGACGGCGGCGTGCGGTCCGGCGGCCGGCTCCACCAAGATCGACTGCGGGGGCGGTCGGCTGTACGGGACGATCGCCGACACCGCGGCGATCTTCTCGATCAATGGCGGACCAGCCAGCGGTCCGTCCGGGGTGAACACCTGTGTCCCCGTGCCGGCGCGGACCGTGCCCGGGAGCCAGTTCGACTTCGCCGTGGACGTCAACGACTCGCAAGCGTTCGTGCTGCCGCCACGGCTGGTGAGCGCGGCGCGAACGGCCGGTTGGCTGTCCAGCACTCAACCGTACGATGCGATCAGCGACGCGCCCACGTGTTGCTACAACGACTCGACGCCGCTGCTGATCACGGCGGGAACGGTCTTCTTCATCCAGTCGTTCCAGAATGCCTGTGCGTCGCTCCCGGCGCAGAGCCAGCGGTACATCTATTCGAAGTTCATCATCGACAGCATCCACTCCTACTCGTACGACGCGATCGCCGCGCCGGCGGGCCGTACGGTGTACTACCGCATGCGCAACGATCCGATCTGCGGCTACACCTCGCTCGCGCCCGGCAGTCCACAGCACTGACGGTGCACGACATCCGGCTGCTGCGCGAGAACCCGGAAGCGTTGCGTGACGGGCTGCGCCGCCGGGGAGTGCTGGAGGCGTATGCGCCGGCGCTCGACCGGGCAGTCGCGCTCGAGCGCGAACGCCGAGCGGTGATCCAGGCGGCGGAAGCGAAGAAGGCGGCGCGCAACGCGGCATCGCTCGAGGTGGCGCGCCGCAAGCAGGCCAAGGAGGACGCCGCCGCGCTCATCGCCGAGACGCGCGCGCTCGGCGACGCGATCGCCGCGCTCGAAGCGCAGCTCGCGGCGACCGAGCGGGAGCTCGACGCGATCCTCCTTGGCATCCCGAATCTCCCGCTCGCGGCCGTTCCCGACGGCGGCGAGTCGGCGAATCGTGTAATGCGCACGTGGGGCACGCCGCGCGACGCGGCCGGCGTCGTGCCGCACTGGGAGATCGGCGAGCGGCTCGGCATCCTCGATCTGTCGCGCGGCGCGAAGGTCGCCGGCTCGGGCTTCATCGCCTTCCGCGGCGCCGGCGCCCGCCTCACCCGCGCGTTGATGACCTTCATGCTCGATCTCCACACGCGCGAGCACGGCTACGAGGAGCACTGGGTGCCCTTCCTCGTCAACCGCCGGACGATGACGGGCACCGGTCAGCTCCCGAAGTTCGAGGAGGACCTCTATCGCGTGGCGGACGACGACCTCTTCTTGATCCCGACCGCCGAGGTCCCGCTCACGAATCTGGTGCGCGATGAGCTGTTGGACGTCGCGACGCTGCCGATGGGGCTCACCGCGTACACGCCGTGCTTCCGCCGCGAAGCGGGCGCCGCCGGGAAGGACACGCGGGGGCTGATCCGCGTGCACCAGTTCGACAAGGTGGAGCTCGTGCGCATCACCACCCCCGAGAGCTCGGCGGCCGAGCTCGAGCGGTTGACGGCGCACGCCGAGGCCGTGCTCCAGCGGCTGGAGCTCCCGTATCGCGTGGTGCTGCTCGCCGCGGGCGACACCGGCTTCGCCAGCGCGATGACGTACGACCTCGAGGTCTGGGCGCCGGGGGTGGGGAAGTGGCTCGAGGTGAGCTCGTGCAGCACCTTCACCGACTTCCAGGCGCGGCGCGCGAACATCCGCTACCGGCCGGCGCCGGGGGAGAGCCCGCGCTTCGTGCACACGCTGAACGGCTCCGGGGTCGCCTTCCCGCGCACCATCATCGCGCTGCTCGAGCACTTTCAGCAGGCCGATGGCACGATCATGGTGCCCGCGGCGCTGCGGCCGTATCTCGGCGCCGACCGGATCGGTTGAGCGATGCGCGGACGCGCGCCGGTGGTCCTCCTCGGAGTGGTGGTCGCGCTCCTGCTCACCGGATTCGTCGTCTACTCGCGGCAGGTGGTGAGCGGGCTGCGCATGGAAGCCGGGCGCTCGGGGCAGATGTACGCGCGGGTCTTTCGCGCGCTCGCCGACCCGCGCGAGGAGTCGGGGAACGCCGCCCTCCTCGACCTCTCCGAGCAGATCAGCGCCCTCGGCGTCCCGGTGATCGTCACCGACACGGCGGGGCATCCCACGGCGGCCACCAATCTCCCCTTCCGGATGGACCGGTTGGATGATCCGCGCGTGCGCGACTACATCGCGGTGCTCGATCGCCTCAACCCCGCGGTGATCGAGCCCGGGATCGGTGCCGTGCACTTCGGCGACAGCCGGCTCACCACCAGCCTGCGCTACATCCCGGTGGTGCTCGCGACGCTGCTGGCGATCGTCTTCGTGATCGGCGTGTACTCGGTGCGCACGCGCAGCCGCGCGGACCGGGAACGTGTGTGGGCGGGGATGGCGCGCGAGTCGGCGCATCAGCTGGCGACGCCGCTCTCCAGCCTCAGCGGCTGGCTCGAGCTCCTGCGCGAGCGCTGTGCCGACGACGTGTCCGCGTCCGCGCTGCAGCACATGGACGGCGATCTCGAGCGGCTGCAGCGGGTGTCGCACCGCTTCGAGCGCATCGGCCGGCCGCCGCGCAAGGAGACGTTGGAGCTCGGCGCGCTCGTCACGCGCGTCGGCGCGTATTTCCAGGCGCGCGTCCCGACGCTCGCGCATCGCGTCACCATCGTCGCCTCGGGCGGGAATGATCCGGTGGCGATCGAGGGGGACGAGGTGCTGCTCGAATGGGCGCTCGAGGTGCTCGTGAAGAACGGGCTCGACGCGCTCGCCGGACGGGGCGGCCGGATGTACCTCACCACGAAGCGGCTCGATCCCGAGCGCGTGCGGGTGCGCGTCGCGGATGACGGGCCCGGGGTCCCCCGGGAGCTGCGCACCCGCATCTTCGAGCCCGGCTTCTCGACGAAGGAATCGGGATGGGGGATCGGGCTCTCTCTCGCCAAGCGCATCGTCGAGGAGAACCACGCCGGCCGGCTCGTGTTGGCCCCGTCGGAGAAGGGCGCGACGTTCGACGTTATACTTCCGGGATGACCGCGACCACGGCCGGCGGCGGCGCCGCGCTCCTCGCGCGCCTCAACCCCGCGCAGCACGAGGCCGTCATGCACGGCGACGGCCCGATGCTCGTGCTCGCCGGCGCCGGGTCGGGGAAGACGCGGGTGCTCACCACGCGGATCGCGCGCCTCGTGGAGCAGGAGGGGGTGGCCCCGCATCAGATCCTCGCCGTGACGTTCACGAACAAGGCGGCGGGCGAGATGCGCGAGCGCGTCGCCCGGCTGCTCGGCGCGGATCCGGCGGGGATGTGGGCCGGGACCTTCCACGCGGTGGGGGCGCGATTGCTCCGCCGCGAAGCGCCGCTCGCCCGGCGCACGGCGAGCTTCACGATCTACGATGAGGACGACGCGCTCACGGCGGTCAAGCGGGCGATGGATCGCCTGCAGCTCTCGGCGAAGCAGTGGGCGCCGCCCGCGATCCGCCGTGCGATCTCCGACGCCAAGAACGCGCTCGTCGGGCCCGACGAGTACACGTCGCGTGCGATGGATCCGCTCAGCCGCGCGGCCGCGCGCGTGTACGAGCTGCTCGACCGGACGCTCCGCGAGTCCAACGCCGCCGACTTCGACGATCTGCTCGTGCTCCCGGTGCGCATCCTCCAACAGCATGCCGACCGGCTCGCGGCATACCGCGCGCGCTTCCGCTACATCCTCGTGGATGAGTACCAGGACACCAACTGCGCGCAGTACCAGCTCGTGAAGCTGCTCGGCGGCGAGCACGGCAACGTGCAGGTGGTGGGGGATGACGACCAGTCGATCTACGGCTGGCGCGGCGCCGACATCCGCAACATCCTCGATTTCGAGAAGGATTTCCCCTCTGCGCGCGTCGTGCGCTTGGAGGACAACTACCGCTCCACGCCCCAAGTGCTCGAGGTTGCGAATGCGGCGATCGCGGCGAACGTCGGGCGGCGCGGGAAGACGCTCCGCCCCACGCGCCCCGCCGGCGAGCCGGTGACCGTGGCGGGCTGCCTCGACGAGCGGGACGAGGCCGAATTCGTGGCCGAGGAGATCGCGGCCGTGCGCGCCGCACAGCGCGACCTCGAGCTCCGCGACGTCGCGATCCTCTTTCGCACCAACGCCCAGAGCCGCGCGCTCGAAGAAGTGCTGCGCCGGCGCGCCATCCCCTACCGTCTCGTGGGCGCCGTGCGCTTCTTCGACCGGCGCGAGATCCGCGACCTCATGGCGTACCTCAAGCTCGTCGCCAATCCGGCCGACGACGAAGCGTTCCGTCGCGCCGCCGTCGTGCCGCGACGCGGACTCGGCGACACGACGCTGGATGCGCTCGGCGACGCGGCGCGGCAGGCGGGGACGCCGATGCTCGACGCCGCCACCCGCGCCGACTTCGTCGCCGCCTTCCGCCCCGCCGCGCGTGCGGCGCTCGCCGCCTTCGCGGCGTTGATCGCGCGCGCCCGGGAGCGCGCGACGAGCGCGGCGGTCGATGAGCTGCTGGGCACCCTCGTCGAGGAGACGCGCTACGCCGAACACTTGCGCGCCGAGGGCCCGGACGGCGAGGAGCGCCTGGAGAACGTGCGCGAGCTCCTCACCACCGCCAGCGAGACCGTGGATGATGAGGGAGGCGATCTCGGCCTCACGCCGCTCGATCATTTCTTGCAGCGCACGACGCTCGTGAGCGAGTTCGACCGGCTCGATCCGGACGCCGACGCGGTGACGATGATGACAGTGCACAACGCGAAGGGGCTCGAGTTCCCGGTGGTCTTCATCACGGGGCTGGAGGAGGGCCTCTTCCCGCTGCGTCGCGCGCTCGACGCGCCCGAGGAGATGGAGGAGGAGCGCCGGCTGTTCTACGTCGGGATCACGCGCGCCGAGCGCAAGCTCTACCTCACGCACGCGCGCAGCCGGCGGCGCAACGGCGAGACGCTGCCGTCGGTGCCCTCGAGCCTGCTCGCGCCGATCCCGCCGGCGTTGCTCGACGCGCGGTCCACGATCCGCCTCCGCGCCACCGGTCGCGCGGCGTTCCTGGTCACGCCGTCGATGCGTCGTCCCGGTGCGCCCGTGGAGCGGCGGGACCTCGAGTTCCGCGACGAAGAAGCGTCGCAGGACGCCCCGCGTCTGGTGAAGGGGGAGCGCGTGCGCCACGCCAAGTTCGGCGCCGGCACCGTGGCCGAGCTCGTCGGCGTCGGACGCGATTGCAAAGTGACGGTGGACTTCGACGATGAGTCGATCGGACGGAAGAAGCTCGTGGTCGTGCACGCCGGCCTCGAACGAGGGTGGGAGTGAATGGCGGTCACCCGTGACGACGTGATGCACATCGCGGCGCTCGCCCGGCTCGCGCTCCCCGAGGAGCGCGTGCCGGAGCTGGTGGCGCAGCTCAATGGCATCCTCAAGCACTTGGAGCTGTTGCAGGAGCTGGAGACGGCGGCCGACCGGATCGACGCCTCGAGGTCCCCGGGCGACACGGACGAGCCCGCCCCGGCCACCCGCGCAGCGCCCGCGGCCTCGCTGGCGCCGACGCGATTGCGCCCTGATGTCGGCCCGCCCTTGCCGCTCGCGACGCCCCGCGAGCAGTTCGCGGCGAGGACGCTCGACGGCACCGTCGCCATGCGCGACGGCTTCTTCATCGTGCCGCGTCTCGCCACGCACGAGGGCGACGAGGGCGCCGAATGAACACGCCCGCGACCGCCGTCGAACGCGTGGCCGAGAGTCTCCGCCTGATGGAAGAGCGGCACGCCGGGCGCGACGGTCTCAATTGCATCCTCTGGTCGGACGCCGACGCGGCGCTTGCCGCGGCGAGCGAGCGCGACACGCGCCCCGAGCGCGGGGCGCTCGCCGGCGTGCCGTACGTGGTGAAGGACAACTTCGCGACGCTCGACCTCCCCACCACGTGCGGTTCGAGGATCCTCGAGCGGTACATCAGCCCGTACGAGGCGACGGCCGTCGCGCGCCTCAACGCCGCCGGCGGCGTGCTCGTCGGGAAGACGAATTGCGACGAGGTCGCCATGGGCTCCTCGACCGAGTACAGCGCGTGGGGGCCGACGAAGAATCCCATCGACATGTCGCGGGTGCCGGGGGGCTCCTCCGGCGGCTCGGCGGCGGCGGTCGCGGCGGGCATCGTCCGCATCGCGCTCGGATCGGAGACCGGAGGCTCGGTCCGCCAGCCCGCGTCCTACTGCGGCATCGTGGGCGTGAAGCCGACGTACGGACGAGTGAGCCGCTACGGGCTCGTGGCCTTCGCCAGCTCGCTCGATCACGTCGCGATGTTCGGGAGAACGGTGGACGATGCCGCGCTCGCGCTCGAAGTCGTCGCCGGTCGCGACCTCCTCGACAGCACGAGTGCCGACGTGCCCGTGCCGCCGCTGCGGACCGAGGCGGGGCGGGACTTGGAGGGCGTGGTGATCGGGAGGCCACAGGAATACTTCCCGAAGACCCTCGAGCCGCGGATCGCCGCGCTCTGCGATCGCGCGCTCGCGAGGCTGGAGGCGCGCGGCGCCACGGTGCGGGAGGTGTCCCTGCCGTCGACGGACCTCGCGATCCCCGTGTACTACATTCTCGCGCCGGCGGAGGCGAGCTCGAACCTGGCGCGCTTCGACGGCGTGCGCTACGGGATGCGGATCACCGGAGACGGATTGCGCGGGATGTACGAGGCCACGCGCACGAGCGGATTCGGGCCCGAGGTCACGCGCCGCATCCTGCTCGGCACCTACGTGCTCTCCGCCGGCTACTACGACGCCTACTATCTTCGGGCACAGGAGGCTCGCGAACGGATCACGCGGGATTTCCGCGACGTCTTCGACTCCGGGGTCACGGCGCTGTTCACGCCGACCGCCCCGACGACCGCCTTCAAGTTCGGCGCGAAAGCGGATCCGTACGAGATGTATCTCAATGACATCTTCACGGCCACGGCCAACCTCGCCGGCGTGCCCGCGATGTCGGTGCCGGTGGGCCGGGTGCACGGGCTCCCCGTGGGGGGACAGATCATCGCCCGGCACTTCGATGAGTCGGCGATGTTCCGCGTCGCGTACGCGCTCGAGAGCGCGCTTGGCGCCGAGGCGCACCAGTGAACGCGCCGGCGGACTTCGAGATGGTGGTCGGCCTCGAGGTGCACGTGCAGCTGAGCACGCGCACCAAGGCCTTCTGCGCGTGCAGCACCGAGTATGGTGCGCTCCCCAACGTGAACACCTGCCCGGTGTGCTTGGCGCTGCCGGGCACGCTGCCCGTCCTCAACGCGCAGGCCGTGCGGTTCGCGGTCCGCGCCGCGCTCGCGCTCGAGTGCACCGTGCGCGAGGTCTCGGTGTTCGCGCGGAAGAACTACTTCTATCCGGACCTGCCCAAGGGATATCAGATCTCGCAATACGAACGCCCCCTGGCCGAACAGGGCCGGTTGGCGGTCGGCGCGCGCGATGATGGGTCGCCGCTCGTGGTCGGCATCACGCGTCTGCACATGGAGGAGGACGCCGGCAAGTCCATCCACGACCGCTACCCGGGCGTCACCGCGATCGACCTCAACCGCGCCGGGGTGCCGCTCATCGAGATCGTGAGCGAGCCGGATCTCCGCTCGTCGCGCGAGGCGGGCGTCTATCTGCACGCGCTCAAGCAGCTGCTCGAATTCATCGAGGTGAGCGACGTCAGCATGGAAGAGGGAAGCCTTCGCGTCGACGCGAACGTCAGCGCCCGATCGCGCGGCGCCACGGAACTCGGCACCAAGACCGAAGTGAAGAACATGAATTCCTTTTCGGCGGTGGAGCGCGCGCTCGAGATGGAATTCGCGCGCCAATGCGTGCTCCTCGCCCGCGGCAAGAAGGTGGAGCAGCAGACGCTGCTCTGGGACGGCGCGCGCGGCGAGGTGAGGCCGGCGCGCACGAAAGAGGGGAGCCACGACTACCGCTACTTCCCGGAGCCGGACCTCCCGCCGCTCGTCCTCGCGCCCGCGTTCATCGCCGAGGTCCGCGCCGAGCTGCCGGAGCTGCCCCGGGCGAGGCGCGAGCGCTTCGCGACGCACTACGCACTCGCCGATGCCGACCTCGAGGCGCTCACCGCCAGCCGCGCCCTCGCCGACTACTTCGAGTGCGTCGCCACGAGTCACGGCGACGCGAAGGCGGCGGCGAATTGGGTGATGGGCGCGGTGCTCGCGTGGTGCAACGCCAAGGCCCGGCCGCTCGCCGAGTGCCAGGTGACCTCAGAGCACCTCGCGGCGCTGCTCGACCTCGTGCGCGATGGTACGGTCAGCCACACCGCCGCCAAGCGGATCTTCGCCGCGATGACCCGGTCGGGCGAGCCGCCGCGTGCGATCGCCGAGCGCGAGGGGCTGGTGCAGGAGCGCGACAGCGACCTGCTCGCGCGGTGGGTGGACGAGGTGCTCGCCGAGAATCCCGCGGAAGCTGCGCGTTACCTCGGCGGGGAGCGCAAGCTCCAGGGCGTGTTGGTCGGCTTGGTGATGAAGAAATCGCAGGGGCGCGCGGACCCCAAGCGGGTGAATCAGTTGCTCTCCGCACGGGGAGCGCGCGCCGGCGCGTAGAGCGGCGTCGCGAGATCGGCGGCGAAGCGCAGCGCCGAGTCCGGCATCCCGAACCAGCGTCCGGCCTGCTCGGCGACGCGGAATTCCACGCCGCTCGCCCGCGCTTCCCGGCGCACTTCCTTGGCGCGGCGGAGCGCTTCGTTCCCCGAGGGGTCCAGCGCGTACGGCTCCGAGCGCTCCACGCGGCTCAGGAAATCCATCACGAAGTCGTACGACCGCTCCATGTAGCGGCCGACCTCGGGATCCGTCAGGTCCCAGCGGCTCGCGTCCGCGGCGAGCTGGAAGATGCGCTGCCACGACTCGCTGTCGATCACGTGCACCATGCCGCGGAAGATCCGCCGTCCGGTCTGCGTGCTGAAGATCGTCGGGCTTAGGATGCGGTCCAGGTGCGCGTCGGAGCGCGAATGATCCTGCCGGATGAGGTCGCGCGCGCGCCGGCTGTAGGCGGCGCCGAGGTGCGACTCGAAGCGGCTCTCCCAATAGCTGTGGCCGAGCCCGGAGGTGCGCGACGCGAGGATCAGGTAGCGCGGAACGAAGTAGTTGTGCGCCACCGCGTCCGCGGCGAGATGCGAGAGATACCCCAGCCCGAAGGCGCGGAGCGGGCCCTCCGGCGCCCGCTCGAGGATCTCGAGCCCCACCGCCCACGAATGGCAATGCCGGCCCGCGGGCGCGTACTTCTTCGCGATGCTCGTGTCCGCCGCGATGTTCCCATAGAGGAAATCGTAGGGGAAGGCGCGCAGGATGTCGGCGACGCTCCCTGGCAGCCGCGCCAACGCCTCGAGCACGGACTCGCCGAGGAAGATGTGCGTGCCGGGCGCCCACGCGTACGCCGCCGCCGGGAGCAGCGCGATCGCGACGAGCGCCAGCGCGAGGAGTGCGAGCGATCGCCGCCGCCGTGACGAGGGGTCCGGGCTCACTCCTCGTCCCGCGCGCGCGCGCGACGCACCCGCGGCCCGCCCTTTCGGCGCCGCGGCGGCGCGGCCGGCTCGTCGTCGCGCACCGGATCCGCCGCCGCCGGATCGTACGCGCCGGCGCCGCGGCGGCGGAAGGCGGAGACGCCGCCGCGCACGCCGCGCACCACCGACGCGGCGCCCACCACCGCGTCCTCCGCCTCGTCGCGCGCCACGCGCACGATCGCGTCGAATTCGCGGAAGCGCTCATCCGCCGTCGCCACCGCATTCTGCAGCACCTCGTTGGCGCCGAGGATCGTGGCCGTCACCTCGTCCACGGCGTCGTGCACCGAGGCCGCGGCGCTCTCGAGATGTCCGGCGAGCGCCACCGCGCGCTCGGTCACCGGCTGAACATCCGCGCGGAGCCGCTCCACCGCCGAGCCCAACCGGTCGAAGGCCTGCTTCAGGCGCCACACGACGATCACCGAGGCGCCCAGCAGGACGATCAGCGCGAGCGCGATCGTCACCGCGACCCCCCCCTCCACCATCCACAGCCAGGCGGGCTGGGCGCGCGTCACTTGCACGGCCGCCGAGTCGAGCATCGCGGCGGACAACGCCGGGAGCATCATGCGCGGCGCAGGGCGGAGGGGCGGCGACGGGAGGTCATCAGCGGCTCTCGAGCTCCGGGGCGAGGCCGACCACGCGTCCGATCGGCACGGTGAAGACGATCCCCTGGCCCGGCTGGTCAAGGTCGCCGCAGATCTCCTCGATCAGCGCGATCGCGCGATCCACCTTCTCGTCGTCCACCACGCTGAACACGGTCTGGTTGCGCGGACGGCTCCCGGCGCGGAGCGTGCGAACGCCGGCGAAGATCGGGACGTCCTGGCTGAGAACGTGGCCCATCCCCTCGCTGTTCACCACCGTCGCGCCCGTGACACCGAGCTCGACGAAGGCGGCGAGCAGATCGTCCACCAATTCCGCGTGATTGATCACCGCCACAAGGAGCTGCATGGCCGCCGGCGTTCGGGAAGCGTAGCGTAGAGCCGCGCGGAGGCAGTGTCAAGCGTATTTCCCCCGCGCCGCGCGCGCCCGCCTTGACGCGGTCGCGCGCGGGTCGTCATTCTCAAGCCGCCCCCGTCGCGTTCCGTTCCCGTCTCCCGCCCGCCCCGCATGGCCGCGTCGCAATTCGTCGTCGAAGGCGGGCACCGGCTCGCCGGCAGCATCCGCCCCTCGGGGAACAAGAACGCCGCGCTCCCGATCATCGCCGCCGCGCTGCTCACCGACCAGCCGGTGACGCTCGACAACGTGCCGCGCATCCGCGACGTCGAGACGCTCGTGGAGCTCGTCACGTCGCTCGGGGCGAAGGCCGAGTGGACCGGACGCAATGCGCTCGCGATCCACGCGAAGGACGTCCGCGCGAGCGCGCTCGATCCTGAGTTGTGCGCGCGGATCCGCGCGTCGATCCTGCTCGCCGGGCCGCTCCTCGCGCGCTGCGGCGCGGTGACGCTGCCGCCCCCCGGCGGCGACGTCATCGGCCGGCGCCGCGTGGACACGCACTTCCTCGCGCTCGAGCAGCTCGGCGCGCGATGCGAGGTCGGCGCGGATTACCGGCTCAGCGCCAAGCGGCTCAAGGGCGCCGACGTCTTCCTCGACGAGCCGAGCGTCACCGCCACCGAGAACGCCCTCATGGCGGCGGTCGCCGCGGAGGGGCGGACGATCCTGCGCAACGCCGCGAGCGAGCCGCACGTGCAGGATCTCGCGCACTTCCTCGTCGCGCTCGGCGCGCGCGTCGAGGGGATCGGCACCAACACGATGACCGTCGAGGGGCCGAAGACGCTCCGCGGCACCGCGCATCGCATCGGACCCGACCACATCGAGGTCGGCTCCTTCATCGGGCTCGCCGCGGTCACGAATTCCGCGCTCCGCATCGAGGACGCGGGGCTCGAGCATCTCCGAAGCGTCCGCTTCGGCTTCGAGCGGCTGGGCGTCATCTGCGAGACCGACGGCACCGCGCTCGTCGTCCCCGCCGGCCAGGCGCGGGAGATCCGCACCGATCTCGGCGGCCACGTGCCCAAGCTCGAGGATCAGCCGTGGCCGGCCTTCCCCGCCGACCTGATGTCGATCGGCGTCGTGACGGCCACGCAGTGCCGCGGCCTCATCCTGATGCACGAGAAGATGTTCGAATCGCGCCTCTTCTTCGTCGACAAACTGATCCTGATGGGCGCGCGCATCGTGCTCTGTGATCCGCATCGCGCGCTGGTCGCCGGCCCGTCGCCGCTGCGCAGCGCCGTGCTCGAGTCGCCCGACATCCGCGCCGGGATGGCGATGCTCCTCGCCGCGCTCTGCGCGGAGGGGACGAGCACCATCCACAACATCGGTCAGATCGAACGCGGCTACGAGCGGATCGACGAACGGCTGCGCGCGCTCGGCGCCCGCATCACGCGCACCGAACGCGGCTAGCGTGAGCGCACCGCGCGAGGAGGTCGCGGACTTCGCGGACCTCGGCGTGCGCGCCTTCACGACCACCCGTGCCGCCGGGAGCTACGCCTGGCAGAGCGCCGAGCCGGCGGCCGCCGTGTTCGCCCGCTGGGAATCGCTGCGCACCGAGCTCCGCCAAGCGGGCGCCCCCCGACTCGCCACCGCGCACCAGGTGCACGGCACCACGGTGATCGAGCACGTCGCCGGTTGGTCGGGCTGGCTCCGCGCCCCTGAGGCCGACGGCCATTTCTCGTCGACGCGCGGCACTGCGATGGCCGTCACGATCGCCGACTGCGTGCCCATTTTTCTCGTGCACCCCTCCGGCGCCGCCGCGCTGTTGCACTCCGGCTGGCGCGGCACCGCCGCCCGCATCATCGAGCAGGGGATCGCCGCCTTCACTCGCGCCGGCCACTCCACTCGCGACCTCCGCGCCCACCTCGGCCCCGCGATCTGCGGCCGCTGCTACGAAGTGAGCCCGGAAGTGTACGCGCAGTTGACCGCCCGCACCGTCGATCGCCCCACGCCGGTGGACCTCCGCGCGCTGATCGCCTCTCACGCCGCCGCCGCCGGCCTCCACGCTCTGACGATCAGCCCCCTCTGCACCCGATGCGACAACACTATGTTCTACTCTCACCGCGCCGGCGATCCCGCCCGGCAACTCGCCGTGCTCGCTGCCGTGACGTCGCCGCCGGCGAGCGCTCGCCCCATCAGGGCGGTAGCCCGGTCCTCAC
>JAYUMO010000422.1:0-6155 GCA_043762555.1 Gemmatimonadaceae bacterium
GGCCATAAGTTCACGAGCGAGACGGACACCGAGGTGCTCTCGCACCTGATCGAGGAGTTCCTGAAGCCGTCCGAGAGCGTGAAGGTGGGGCTGGAGGACGCGGTGATCGAGGCGCTGCGCAAGGTGGAGGGGACGTACGGGATCGCCGTGGTGTCGAGCCGCGATCCGCAAAAGATCGTGGCGGCCCGGAAGGGGAGCCCGCTCCTCGTGGGGTTGGGCGACGGAGAGTATTTCGTGGCGAGCGATGTGAGCGCGATCCTGGCGCACACGCGCCAAGTGATCTACTTGAACGACGGCGACCTCGCGGTGCTCGAGCGCCACGGCTATCGCGTGATGGACATGCACGCGGCGCCGATGACGCGCGCGGTGAGCAGCATCGACTGGGACCTCGACCTGATCGAGCGCGGCGGCTACGCGCACTTCATGCTCAAGGAGATCTTCGAGCAGCCGGCGAGCATCGAGAACACGATGCGTGGCCGACTGCTGGACGAGGAGGGCACCTCGAAGCTCGGGGGCTTGAACATCTCCGACGAACAGCTGCTCGAATTCGACAATATCGTGATCACGGCTTGCGGAACGAGCTGGCACTCGGCGCTGATCGGCGAATTCATGCTCGAGGAGCTGGCGCGACTCCCGGTGGAGGTAGAGTACGCCTCGGAGTTCCGCTATCGGAACCCGATCATCACCGATCGCACGCTGTGCATCGTGATCTCGCAGTCGGGGGAAACGGCGGACACGCTGGCGGCGATGCGCGAGGCGCAGCAGCGCGGCGCGCGCGCGCTCGGGATCGTGAACGTGGTGGGTTCCACCATCGCGCGCGAGGACGACGGCGGCGTCTACATCCACGCGGGCCCGGAGATCGGCGTCGCGAGCACGAAGGCGTTCACCTGCCAGGTGACGGCGCTCGCGCTCTTCACCCTCAAGCTCGCGCGGCTGCGGGGGCTGCCGGTGCTCGAGGGACAGCGGGTGGCGCGCGCGATGCACGAGCTGCCGGCCAAGGTCCAGGCGATCCTCGAACGCGCGTCGCTCATCGAGACGCTCGCGGAGGAATTCAAGGATGCGACGAATTTCCTCTACCTGGGCCGCGGCTACAACTTCCCGGCGGCGCTCGAGGGCGCGCTCAAGCTGAAGGAGATCAGCTACATCCATGCCGAGGGGTATCCGGCCGCGGAGATGAAGCATGGGCCGATCGCTCTGATCGACGAGAACATGCCGGTGGTGTTCATCGCGCCGCACGACTCGGTGTTCGACAAACTCGTGTCGAACATCCAGGAGGTCAAGGCGCGCAGCGGCCGCGTGATCGCGATCACGAGTCGCGACGAGCCGGCGCTCGCGGGCAAGATCGATTACGAGATCCGGATCCCCGAGACGATCGACATGTTCACGCCGATCCTCTCCTCCGTGCCGCTCCAGCTGCTGGCGTACTACATCGCTGTCAAGCGCGGGGCGAACGTGGACCAGCCGCGGAATCTGGCCAAGTCGGTGACGGTGGAGTGATCGCCGCGGTCGCGGCCTCGCGCCGCGCGCGCTAGCTTTCGCCGCGGATCAACCGCGGAAGGCCGTCGTCCATGCGCTACGTCGTCACCGGCGGGGCCGGGTTCATCGGATCGCATCTCGTCGAGTCCCTGGTGCGCGAGGGGCACGAGGTGGTGGTGCTCGACGACTTCTCCAGCGGCACGCGCGAGAATATCGCGCCGTGGCTCGCGCGGATCACTCTCGTGAAGGGGAACGTCGCCGACGCGACCGCGTGCGCCCGCGCGATCGCGGGCGCGGACTACGTGCTGCACCAAGCGGCGGTGCCTTCCGTGCCGCGCTCGGTGGCCGACCCGGTGGGCTCGCACACGGCGAACGCGACCGGCACGCTCAACGTGTTGATCGCGGCGCGCGACGCCAAGGTGAAGCGCGTGGTCTACGCCGCCTCATCGTCTGCCTACGGCGACACCCCCGAGCTGCCGAAGCACGAGGGGATGCTGCCGCGGCCGCGGTCCCCGTACGCCGCCGCGAAGCTCGCCGGCGAGGAGTACTGCCGCGCCTTCCACGCCTCGTACGGTCTCGCGACGGTGGCCCTCCGCTATTTCAACGTGTTCGGGCCGCGCCAGAACCCGACGTCGCAGTACGCCGCGGTGGTGCCGAAGTTCATCGTCGCCGCGCTCGCCGGCACCTCGCCCGTGATCTTCGGCGACGGCGAGCAGACGCGCGACTTCACCTACGTGGAGAACGTGGTGCGCGCGAATCTCGCCGCATGCGCGGCGCCGCCGGCGGCCTTCGGGGAAGCGTTCAACGTCGGCTGCGGGGAGCGGCTGAGCGTGAACGCGCTCTGGGATCGCGTTCGCGCGCTCACCGGCGCTACTGCCACGCCGCGCCACGAGCTGGAGCGCGCCGGCGATGTGCGCGATTCACTCGCCTCGGTGGAGAGCGCGCGTGCGGTCCTGGGCTGGTCGCCCACCACGGGCCTCGACGAGGGCCTCGCGCGCACGCTCGCGGCGTTGCGCGCGGCGCGCGGCGCCTAGCCGATGCGCGTTCTCCTCCAGCGCGTCTCCCGAGCCGAAGTGCGCGTGGATGCCCGGGTAACCGGCCGGATCGGCCGCGGCTTCCTCCTGCTGTGCGGCTTCACGCACGCCGATGGCGAACCGACGCTCACGTGGATGGCCGAGAAGGTGGCCGGTCTCCGGCTGTTCGGCGATGCCGAGGGGAAGATGAATCTCGCCCTCGCCGACGTGCAGGGCGCGGTGCTCGTGGTGTCGCAGTTCACGCTGTACGGTGACGCGCAAAAGGGACGGCGGCCGAGCTTCATCGATGCCGCCGCGCCCGACGTGGCTCAGCCACTCTATGCGCGGTTCGTCGCGCTGCTGCGCGAGCGGGGGCTGCCGGTGGAGACCGGCGAGTTCGACGCGATGATGGACGTCGAGTTGGTGAACGACGGCCCGGTCACGCTCTGGCTCGAACGGTGAGTGGGCTGCGCGTCATCCTCGCGTCCGCGTCGCCGCGGCGCCGGGAGCTGCTCACGATGCTCGGCGTCGCCCACGAAGTGATCCCGGCCGAGATCGACGAGCGCTATCTCCCGGGTGAAGCGCCCACGACGCACGCCGAGCGGCTGGCGCGCGGGAAGGGCACGGCGATCGCCGCGCGCGCGCCGGCGGCGGTGGTCATCGCCGCCGATACGATCGTCGTGATCGACGACGCGGTGCTCGGCAAACCGCGCGACGACGCGGAGGCGGCGCGCATGCTCCGTACGCTCGCGGGGCGCACGCATACCGTGTTCACGGCGGTCGCGGTCGCGCGCGGCACGCGCGTGGAGAGCGGCGTGGAGGCGGTGACCGTCACCTTCCGGCCGCTCGACGACGCGACGATCGCGGCCTACATCGCGACGCGCGAGCCGATGGACAAGGCGGGCGCGTACGGGATCCAAGGCTTCGGCGCGGCGATCGTGGAGCGGATCGACGGCGACTATTTCGCGGTGATGGGGCTCGCGATCGGCCGGATGCTCGTGCTGCTCCGCCGGCTCGGCGTGCGCTACGACTTCCGCGGGCTCGTGGCGGAGTAGCTCGTGCGCCAACGCTCCACACGATCGAGCACGTCGCGCACCGTGATGCGCGGCATCCGGTCCGAGCGGTTCACCATCGATACCGGGCGATCCTCACCGGGCTCGCCGTACGCATCCACGATCAGGTCGTGGAACTTGCGATAGGGGCCCACGCGCTTCGGATCGCTGTAGCCGATGAGACTCACCACCGGGCGATCGAGCGCGACGGTCATGTGCAGCGGCCCGGTGTCGAGCGACACGACGAGTGCCGCCGCATCGAGGATGCCAACGAGGCCACGGAGGCCGCTCCCCAGTGCCCTGACCACGGGCCGCTTCGCGCGCTCCATGATGATCCGCTCGGTCGCGAGCTCGCGCGGCGAGCGTCCGCCGGCGAGCACCGGCTGCAGTCCGAAGTCGGTGCTCAAGGCGTCGGCGAGATCGGCCCAACGCTCGGGGATCCAATCCTTCTGGGGCTTGCTGCTACCGATGACGAGCGGTGCGATCGGCCGGTCGATGCCGGCGACGAACTCGCGCTGCCAGGCGCGCTCGTCGGGCCAGGGCCCCAGTCCCCAGCGGACCGGCTCGGAGGGCACGCCGAGCGCGGCGAGGAATTCCAGGTATTGGTCCTGCACGTGCTGCACCGGATGCGGAGGGATGCGGCGGTTCGTGAACAGCCAATTGAGATCGCGGGCGCGGGCCCGGTCGAATCCGAGCTTCACCGGCGCCGGCGCGAGCGCGGTGATGATCCCGGCCTTGAGGTACACCTGCAGGTCGAGAACCACGTCGAAGGGCTGCGTGAGCGCGTGCCGCACGTCGAGGAAGGCGCGCCATCCGCGCGCGCGATCGAAGAGGACGATCTCGTCCACCGCCGGGTGCCCCCGCACGAGCATCGCCGGGCCGGGTTGCATCACCCACGTGATGTGGATCCGCGGGTCGTGCCGTTTGAGAGCGCTGACCACCGCCAGCGCGTGCACGGCGTCGCCGGCCGCGCTCAGCATCACGATGCCGACGCGGCGGAGGGGCGCGCTCAGGGCGACGGGGGAGGAGTCGGTCACGGGCGCCCGAAATGTAGCGGGGCGTGGCGGAGCGCGGCTATCTTAGGCGCGTCCCACCATCGGAGCGGGGAGATGAATGAGTCGATCGGCGCGCTCATCGCGCGGCTCGCGGAGACGAACATCGAGCTCTGGCACGAGGAGGACAAGGCGCGCGTGGCGGATGACCACCAGGTGGCGGCCGCGAAGCGCGCGGTCGATCAGCTCAATCAGCGACGCAACGACCTCATCGAGCGCATCGACGCCGAGGTGATGCGCGCGGCGCGCGGGGAGAAGTCCGGTGGCTGAGACCGTCGGCTGGCTCGCGGACAAGCTCAGCATCATGGAGCTGAAGATCTATCACATGCGCGAGCAGGCGGAGCGTCGCGACACGACCGAAGAGTTCCGCGCCCAGTGCGCCGACCGGCTGGCGGTGCTGCAACTGCAGCGCGACGATCTCGCGGCGGAGTTGACCACCCTGCTCGGCGACATCGCGGCGGGGACGGTAGTGCCGAGGGTCTATCGACAGTTCAAGATGTACAACGACCCGCGCTACCGGACGGCCGAGTCACCGGCCGGCAAACCGCCCGCGCGGTAGCGCTTCGCCCAGCGCTCCACCCGGTCGAGCACGTCGCGCACCGTGATGCGCGGCATCCGGTCGAACCGGTGCGCGATCGAGATCGGATAGTCCTCCCCCGGATCGCCGTAGGCGTCCACCATCAGGTCGTGGAATTTCCGGTAGGGGCCCACGCGTTTGGGATTGTTGTAGCCCATGAGCGCGATCACGGGCCGGTCGAGCGCTACCGCCATGTGCAGCGGACCGGTATCGAGCGACACCACGAGAGCCGACCCGTCGAGGAGCGCCACCAGGTCGCGCAGCGGGACGCCGAGCGTGGAACGCGGCGCGCGCCCCAGCCGCTCCACGATCGCGCGCTCCGTTTCGAGCTCGCGCGGGCTGCGGCCGCCGGCGAGCACCGGCTCGAGCCCGAAGTCGGCGCCGAGCGCGCCGGCCAGCTCCGCCCAACGCGCGGGTAGCCACTCTTTCTGCGGGTGGCTCGCGCCGATCACGAGCGACACCGGCGGCCGCGGGTGCGGCGCGAGCAGCTCGCGCTGCCGTGCCCGCTCGATCGGCCATGGCCCGAGTGTCCACGTCACCGGCTCGATCGGGACGTCGAGCGCCGTCAAGAATTCGAAGTACTGATCCTGAACGTGCTGCGGGGCGTGCGGGGGGATGCGGCGCGTGGTGAACAGCCAGTTCATGTCGCGCGCGCGCGCCCGGTCGAAGCCGAGCTTCTCCGGCGCGCGGAGCGTCGCGGTCACGAGCCCCGCCTTGAAGTACACTTGCAGCGCGAGCACCAGGTCGAACCGACGGCCGGCGAGGGCGGTGCGTAGATCCGCCAGCGCCCGCCAGCCGCGCGCCTTCTCGAATCCGATGATCTCGTCCACCGCCGGGTGGCCGCGCATGAGCGACGCCGGGCCAGGCTGCAGGATCCACGTGATGTGACCCGTGGGGTCGTGCCGCTTGAGCGCGTTGATCACCGGCAGCACGTGCACCGCGTCGCCGAGCGCGCTCATCATCACGATCGCGATCCGGCGGCCCG
>JAYUMO010000423.1:0-3332 GCA_043762555.1 Gemmatimonadaceae bacterium
CCAGAGCTGACGGCGAGAATCGAACTCGCAACCGCCTGATTACAAATCAGGTGCTCTGCCAATTGAGCTACGTCAGCAGACGGCCGTTTTGCGCGAGACGTAAAAAGTAACCAGCCCGAAGGCAAGCGTCAAGCCCGCGAGTGGGCGTATCTCTCGCTACCGCAGCTTCTTCCACCGCGTGCCCTGTGGGGTATCCTCGATCGCGATCCCCCGCCCTTCGAGCTCGCGCCGGACGGCATCCGCGGTCGCGAAATCGCGTCCGGCGCGCGCCGCCCGGCGGGCCGCGAGACGCTCCTCCACCCACGCCGCGAGCGCGGCATCCACCGCCGGACCGTCCGGCACGATATCGAGCACGTCGTTCACCACGGCGAACGCCGCGCGAGCCTTCTCGAGCGACGCACTGTCCGTACCACCGGCAAAAATATCGAGCTCGGCGTTCACGCGATTGATGAAGGTGAAGAGCGCACCCATCGCCTCCGGCGCATTCAGATCGTCGAAGAGCGCGGCGCGCGCGGCGCGCTCGAGATCCTCCGACGCGCGTGCCATCGCCGGCGTCCCCCCCTCCGCGCGCGCCAATCGCCCGGCGAACTCGCCCACCCGGCGCGTCGCGGCCAGGCTCGCCTCGAGCGCGTCGTCGTTGAGATTGAGCTGTTTCCGGTAGTGCACGCTGAACACGAAGTGCCGCACCGCCGCGGCTGGGATCTCGCGCTCCCGCAGGTCGCTCACCGTCGCGACGTTCCCCACCCGCTTGGCCATCTTCGCGCCCTCGGTGAGCAGGAACTCGCCGTGGCACCAGCAGCGCGCGAAGGGGACGCCGTTCGCCCCCTCCGATTGCGCGATCTCATCCTCATGATGCGGGAAGATCAGATCCACACCGCCGGCGTGCAGATCGAGCGTGTCGCCGAGGTAGCGCTTCGCCATCGCCGAGCACTCGAGATGCCATCCGGGCCGGCCGCGTCCCCACGGGGAATCCCACGCCGCGCCGGCCTGCTCATCCTCGGGCTTCGCCGCTTTCCAGAGGGCGAAATCGCGGACGTCCTCCTTATTGTAGTCATCCGCGGCGACCCGGGCGCCGGGGCGGATCTCCCGCGTGTCGAGCCGCGAGAGCCGGCCGTATTCCGGGAAGCGCGCGATGGCGAAGTACACCGACCGGTCCTCCGCCTGATAGGCGAGCCCACGCTCTTCGAGCCGCTTCACCATCGCGATCATCTCCGCGATGTGCTCCGTCGCCTTGGGATAGACCTCCGCGCTCTCGATCCGCAGATACTCGCGGTCACGGTGGAAGCTCTCGGTCACTGGCTCTGTGATCTGACGGATGGTGAGCCGGCGTTCGGTGGCGCGCGCGATGATCTTGTCATCCACATCCGTCAGGTTCATCGCCTGCATCACGCGCCAGCCGCGCAGCCGGAGCACCCGGCGCAGCAGATCCTCGAAGAGGAACGTGCGGAAATTACCGAGGTGCGCGGGATTGTAGACGGTCGGCCCGCACGTGTACATGCGCACCGTTTCGCCATCCGCGGGGGCGAAGGGCTCGACGCGCCTGGTAAGGGTGTTGTAGAGACGGAAGTCGGTCATCGGCGCGGCGTGGAGCTCGAGCGGCACGGGAGGTGACGCGGAAGCTAGGCTCGCCACGCGACAGGGTCAACGGAGCGCCCGGCGCTCGGCGACGTGCGCGACACGATGCGCGGCGGGAGCGGCCGGCGCGACGGCGAGCCGGCCATCGTGCAGCGCGAAGACGCGCGCCTCGGCGGGCGCGAACGGGATCGGATCGCGCGCCCCGATCACGACGGCCGCGCCGCGTTCGCGGAGCGTCGCGATCGCAGTGAGCGCCGGGCCGCCGCACATTCCGTCGGCTTCATCGACGAGCACGAGGCAGAGCCGTGCCGCCGCACCGCGCGATCGACGCGCGATGGTCGCGAGATCTTCGGCGCGGCAGTAGAGCCGCCGCGTCGCCTCCCTCGCGCCCCCATTCCAGAGCACGGACCCGGCATCCGGCCGCATCAGTCCGGCGGCGCAGAGCAGGAGCACGCTCTTCCCCGAGCCCGGATCCCCGGCGATCACCACGAGCTCGCCAGTCGCGACGTCGAGCGAGGCGCCGCAGAGCACGCGCACTCGTGCGCTGCAGCTCGCGTTGCCGGCCGCGAGCGACTTGTGGACGTCGCGAAGATGCAGCGCCGGCCGTGCGGCGGCGCGCCGGGATGGCCGCGCCGCCTCAGGCTTCGTCGCCACGCTCACGCCGGATCGGCCTGCGCGCCGCGGAACCGCCGCTGCCATCGCAGCCCGCCGATCGTGACCACGATCCCGGCAAAGGCGATCCAATCGAAGGCGCGCTCCCGCGCGTGGACCATCGAGGTCGAGCCGACTGCGAAAAGTCCTAGTCCCACGACCGCGCCACCGGCGATCCAGCCGAGGGCCGCGGCGTGCGTGAGCCACGCGACGGCCGCGCGGCCGAGCTCGACGAACGAGAGCGTCACGAGGCCAACGCCCAACGCGAAATTGACCGCCGGCATCCAGGTGGCCGCGATCCGTGCCTGCCAGGGTGACGCCACCAGGAACGCGGCGGCGCTCACGAAAAGGATCGCGGCAGAGGTAGTCCAGGAACGGGACATGGGAATGTCTCCGGTGCGGGTGTGGTGCCCGGGCGCGACGCGCGATCGCGCGCGCGCCCGGCACACCGTCGTCGTGCATCAGAGCGCGTCGGGCGGTGGGTCGTCGCAGGCCGGCGAGTAGAAGTCGGGGAGGCACGGGAGTGACCCACCGGCTCCGCTCCCGCCGCTGCCCGGCGGGTGGTGGTGCTCCCGATCGTTCTCCTCGCACATCCAGAGCGCCATCTCCGCATTCGTCGCGTGCGCCGCCGCCGCGAGCACGAGCGCGGCGGTGACCGGCGATGGAGCCTCCTCGAACGCGATGATCGCGGCACTCAGCGCGGCCTGCGCGGCGATGTAGTCGAGCTCCTCCTTGCGGCAGGCCCCCGAGAGGATCTGCGCGCGCGCATCCTGCGGCGCGAGGGCGCGCGCGGCGCCCAGGGCCAGGTGCGCGAGCAGATCCGCGCCGGGCGCGCGCGAGGCCACGACGGTGGCCTGCGATGCGACCCCGGTCACCTCGCCGGCCGGCCGGCCGTCTCGAAAGACGCGACGCTTGCTCGCCTGCAGAATCCACCCGCCCTGCGCGGCGGTCCACCGGAGATCGGAGACCATGCGCAGCTCGCCGTTCACGAAGTAGCGCGTGGAGCGCAGGGGGCCGCCGTCGGACGCGAAGAGAAAGGCGACGACGATCCGATTCCCGTCATCATCGGTCCACTCGCTGAACCGGGCGCCGCCGGATGCGGGGAC
>JAYUMO010000424.1:0-1808 GCA_043762555.1 Gemmatimonadaceae bacterium
CGCGGCGCCGCCTCCCTCGTCCATTCCCCGAGAACGCCACGCACGCCGTCATTGGAACTCTGCGTCCTACCGAACGGCGGCGGGCAAAAAGAAAATCTCTATCGGGGTGCGGGGCTGCGACGCGTCGCCATTGGAACTGTACGTCCTACCGAGCGACGGCGCATCCCGCGAAGTTAATTGTCTTGTTTATTGGCTGCTATGGAGCTGAGGGGGATCGAACCCCTGACCTCTGCAGTGCGATTGCAGCGCTCTCCCAGCTGAGCTACAGCCCCTCCTATTACAAAGGCCCCGCGCTGGCGGGGCCCCCGTCGTGCTTCTCAAGTGTAACCGGACAGAGAGACGGAGTCAAGCTGGCGAGCGATATCACTTGGAGGACGACCGACGCGCGCGCGCGTCACTCGCCGGCGGTGCCCAGCCGGGACACGGTGCCCAGCCGGGGCTTGCCGAGTGCGCCCGGCGTCGGCATCGTGCGCGCCATGTTCGACGAGCTCCACGCCATCGACATCTTCGTCGCGGCCCGCCGCCTCGCGGGGATCTGCGCCCGCACACCGCTCCGCCGCTCGGCCGCGCTCTCGGATGTCACCGGCGGCGACGTGCACCTGAAACTCGAGTGCGACCAGGTGACGGGATCCTTCAAACTGCGCGGCGCGTACAACGCGATCGCCGCGCTCCCGGCGTCGGTGCGCGAACGCGGCGTGGTGGCGAGCTCGGCCGGCAATCACGGACTTGGCGTGGCGTGGGCGGCGAAGCATCTGCGGGTGCCCGCCACCGTGTTCGTGCCGCGCAACGCGCCGGAGGTGAAGCGCCGCGGCATCGAGAAGCTCGACGCGACGGTGGACGCCAAGTCGCCGAACTACGACGTCGCGATGGCGCGCGCCAAGGATTTCGCCCTCGAGCGGCGGCTGACCTACATCAATCCGTGCTTGGGCGACACGCTGATCGCGGGACAGGGAACGGTGGCGCTCGAGATCCTCGAGGAGCTGCCCGAAGTGCGACTGGTGGTGACGCCGGTGGGGGGCGGCGGGCTGCTCGCGGGCACGGGCTGCCTCCTGCGACGCGTCGCCCCCGAGATCCGCATCGCCGGCGCGCAGAGCGTGAACACCGCGGCGATGTCCCGCTCGCTCGCCGCGGGACGCGTGACGCACATCGAGAGCGTGCCCACCCTGGCCGACGGGCTCGCCGGCGACATCGATGAGGCCGCCCTCGACATCGGCCGGCGAGCGCTGGACGAGATCGCGGAGCTGGACGAGGAGAGCATCGCGAACGCGATCGGATTCCTCGCCCGGGAGGAAGGCCTCACCGTCGAGGGCGCGGGGGCCGTCGGGGTGGCCGCGCTATTGGACGAGCGGCTGTCGTTGCGATTTCCTTGTGTGGTCATCGTCTCCGGACGCAACATCGACCCTGATGTTTATGCGGGAATAGTGAATGGAGTCGGAGAGTAGCTATCAGGTTGTGGGGGGCGTCAGGAGGCTGGGAAATAGAAGGCGTGGACAGTGGAGTGTAGTTGCTGGACGCGCGCGCCCCCGCGGATATCGTGCGCTCGTCCAGCGACCAGCAACTACGGGCTACGCCTTCTACATCCCAGCCTCCTGACGCCCCCCACATCCTGATAGCTACTATCTTATCAGGATGTCGCTTTCTCTTCGTTTTCTAGGAACTTCAGCGGCGCGCCCGACGGTCGAGCGGAATGTCTCGTCGCTCGCGATCATCCGCGAGGGAGAGACGTTGCTGTTCGATTGCGGCGAGGGGACGCAGCGGCAGATGATGCGCTACGGGATCTCGTTCTCGCTCGACGACATCTTCTTCAC
>JAYUMO010000425.1:0-1813 GCA_043762555.1 Gemmatimonadaceae bacterium
GGACTACGGACGGCTCGTGTTGCAATGGGGCTCCTCAGCCCGCACTTTCTCGCGATGCCCGAAGCCGCCCGCACCGCTGCGGAAATTTCCGCGGTCGAATCTCACTCCCGCGCCCTCCGCAAAGAAGTTGGGCTCGGCGCGCTCGTGCTCACGCAGATCATGTACGTCGTCGGCACCGGCTGGGTGGGCACCGCCGCCAAGCTCGGCCACGCGCACACGGCATTCTGGCTGCTCGCGATCGCGCTTTTCTTCCTTCCGCAGGCGGCGGTCGTCATCTGGCTGAATGAGCGGATGCCGCTGGAAGGCGGACTCTACCAGTGGGCGAAGCTCGGGTTCAATGATTTCACCGGATTCCTCACGGCGTGGAACCTTTGGGTGTACACGATCCTGATCTTGTCGGTGTTCGGCCTGATCGTCGCGTCCAATTTCGCATACTTGCTCGGCCCCGGTGCCGCCGCGTTCACAAAGACGAATTGGTATTCGGCGCTCGTGACGATCGCCGTGATCGGCGGCGCAGTGCTCGTCGCCAACGCCGGCCTGCGCCTCGGGAAATGGCTGCAAGGGATCGGCGGCGTCGCACAGCTCGTGGCCTTCACGGCGCTCATCGTGGCGCCCTTCTTCGCCCTGCGCCGCGGCGGCGCCGTGGACGCGCATCCGATCTCCCTCGCGCTGCCGGCGATGTCGCTGCTCACGCTGAATATCTTCGGCAAGATGTCGATGGGCGCCTTCAGCGGACTCGAGTACGTGGCGATCATGGCCGGCGAGACAAAGGACCCCGCGCGCGCGATCAGGCGCTCCGTGCTCATCTCGACGCCGATCATCGGTGCGCTCTTCATCTTCGGCACCGCGAGCGTCGTCGCGCTCGTGCCGCGCGCCGGCATCGACCTCATCGCGCCGGTGCCGCAGACCTTGGCACTCGGCTTCGGCGCCAGCGCCACCGGCGTGGCGATCGCCTTCGGCGTGACGGCGATGCTCCTCGTGCGGCATCTCGGGAACGTGAATTTCATTTTCGCCGGCAACGTGCGGCTGCCCATGGTGGCGGGCTGGGACGGCCGGCTGCCGGCGTGGTTCACCCGCCTCAACGAGCGCTCGCGCACTCCGCGCAACGCCATCCTGTTCGCCGGCGGGGTGATCCTCGTCTTCTCAATGCTTGGCTTGCTCGACGCCGGGCAACAGGAAGCCTTCCAGCTGCTCGACAGCGCGGGCGGTACGCTCTACGGCGCGACGTACTTGGTGATGTTCGCGCTTCCCCTGCTTGCCTCGCGCCGTCTGGGCGCGCGAGCGCCCTGGTGGCTCCGGGGGGCGGCGCTCTCGGGATTCACGGTGACCGCGCTCTATTGCGTGCTGAATGTGTTCCCGATCATCGACGTGCCGAACGCGGCGGCGTTCTCGATCAAGGTGATCGCGGTGATCGTGCTGACCAATGCGCTCGGGGTCGGGCTGTTCTTTGCTTCGAAAAGACGAACAACCGCGGAACGCTGATGACGCGGAAGAAGAGCGATCAACGCGGATACTGCGAATGCTTGTGAACTGCTGTCGCTGATCCGGCCTCCGGGCTACTGCTTCAGGCGCTCGCGCACCGCGCGGGTCCAATTCAGGATCACGGCCACGTTCAACGCCGGTGCCGGTGGACTCTTGGCGAAGAGGAATCGCTCTCCGTCCGGCGTCACATCCCAGCAATCGAGATCATAGCTGGACCCGGAAGTGGGCTGGCCAAAGAGCGCCGCGGGCGCGCCCGGTTGCCCGGTGACCGGGTCGACCGCGACGGCCATGAGGCGACCATCGTGATCGTACACGACCTCGCGCCCGCCGC
>JAYUMO010000426.1:0-4617 GCA_043762555.1 Gemmatimonadaceae bacterium
GCGCGCTCTTCAGCGCCTCGACGCGGCGCTCGCCCGATATCCGCTTTCCAAGCTACCCAAACTCGAACGGCCGTATGTGTTCGTCGCGATCCTCTATGCGCTCGTTGGACGACCCGATCGTGCGCGGGCGATGCTCGCCGAACAGGAGCGCGAACTTCCGCCGGAGGCCGTACAGGCGGTTCGATACGATCGGCATGGCGCCTTCGGCACGATCGCGCTCGCCGAAGGGAAGCCCGAGGTGGCGCTCGCGGAATTCCGCCAGAGCGATCCGGGCCAATGCGCCATCTGCCCATTGCCGGGTATCGGCCGCGCCTTTGACCTGGCGGGGCATGCCGACTCCGCGATCGCGGCGGACGAGAGGTACCTCGCGACGCCGTCGGTGGTGCACGGGAATATCGATCCCTTCTATCGCGCCGCCCTCTACGAGCGCCTCGGAGAGCTGTATGAGGCGCGCGGCGATACAGCCCGCGCCTCTTCCAACTATGCGCGATTCATCGCCGCGTGGAAGGATGCGGACCCCGACTTGCAGCCGAAGGTCGAGGATGCCAGGCGGCGGCTGAAGGCCCTTTCCCGCAGCGAAGGGCGGTAGCGGCGCGTCGCGCGCCGCTCAGTGGAAGTCCCGCCGCGCCGAGTCGGCGAAGACGCGCTCGCGCACCAGCCGTCCGTTCTCCGAGATCCGCCGCGTGAAGGTCACGCGCAGCCACGCGCTGTCGGAGCGCACGTCCATGCGTGACTCGAGCAGCAGCGTGCGCGCGGCGAGCTCGATCCGGTGCGATTCGACCCCCAGAAAGAGCGAGTGCGCCGGGTCGAGCGCGCTGGTCTCCCATGCCTCGAACTCGCGCACGTGGATGCGGCGGTCGCGGATCGCGTAGCCGAAGTCATCGGTGAGCTCCACGCGCGTGATGCCCGCGAACACATCGGTGATCACCCGGCGCGGGACGCGGGCGCTATCGTCGAGCGTGCGCGCGTCGGGCGCGCTGTCACGCGGCTGCGGCCGCGGCAGCACGCCCGACGGAACCGGGGTCATCGCCGGTGCGAGCGGCAAGTAAAGTGCGGTCGCCGCGCCGAGGCGCAGCGTCGTCACCATCGGATACGGCGTGGGCCAGAGCATCGGGAACTGGGCATTGGTAACGGCCAGGCGCACGCGGTGCCCCGGCTGGAAGGTCCAGGTGGTGAAGTGCAGGGGAAGCAGATGGACGTAGACCTCTCCCGGGCGGAGCCGCTTCGGAGCGCGCCGCGAGCGCAGCTGCGGTCCGTTCACCGCGCCCCCCGTCACGAGGCTCACCTGTCCGGTGGGCGAAACGTCCTCCAGCCGAGCGATCCAGTTGGCGAGCGGCGCCTGGCTCTCCACGGAGAGGGCGACGCTGGGGGTCCCGACGATCGTCAGCGGCGTCGCAAGCGGAGCGCCGTCGAACAGCAGCGCACCGGCATCATCCGCGCCCATGTCGGGAGTGCGGTCGCCCCACCAGTCGCCCCCCGCGGGGCCGGAGCCCGCGTCGTAGCGCAGCGCGCGCACCGCGGCCGGCGCGGGGATGCGGCCCAGCTGGCCGGAGGCGGTCGGATAGAGGCGCAGCGAATCCGCCGAGCCCAGCGGACGGTCGAGGAACCGCCAGCTGCCGGGGAGCTCGGTCGCGTTCACGTCGGGCGCGTTCCCGGCGCGCACGAAGACCGTGAAACGCGGCTCCCGCAGCAGCGCGGTCGCTGTGTCGCCGCGCAGCCAGTGGTCCCACCACTGCGCTGCGCGCTCGCGCCATTCGTAGTCCGGCCCCGGCGTGCCGTTGTCCGGCCACGCGTGCTCCCAGGGCCCGATCTCCACCTTCACCGGCACCATGGCGCTCTGGAGGAGACGCGGCGGCGTGTCGCGGTAGCCGTCGAGCAGGCCGCCGATGAGATACGACGGCACGCGCAGGCGGTCGTTCGAGAAGCGCAGCGCCCCCTCCTGCCAGTACGCGTCATCCACCGGGTGCGCGAGATTCGTCAGGATCCACGGCGCGTGGTCGAAGCGGTTGGCGAAGTACGCACTATCGAGCGGATAGTCCGGCGTGCGGGGCAGCCCGTTCTCGTGGTCGATCTCGAGCTGGTACGGATCGAGATGGAAGATGCCGTCCACATAGTGCACGTCGTCGTGATAGAGATCGTCGGAGGCGTGCAGGGCGATGATCGCGCCGAGTCCCGGCGTCTCGCGCGCGGCCATCATCAGGGAGTTGAAGCCACCCCACGAGATCCCCCACATCCCGACCCGGCCGTTGGACGCCGGATGGCGGGTCAGTTGAGCGATGATCTCCCGGGCGTCGGCGAGCTCCTGCGCCGAGTACTCGCGCGGCGGGAGCGCGCCCTCCGAGCCGCCGGTGCCGCGCACGTCGACCTTCGCCATGACGAACCCGCGCCGCGCGAACCAGCTGTAGAGCGGATAGTCGCGCTGATAGAAGGAGTCGTCCTTGCGATACGGGAGCAGCTCCAGCAGCACCGGGAAGCGTTCGCCGGCCGTGGTCGCGCGCGGCACGTACCAGGTGACGGCGAGCCGAACGCCGTCCGTCATCGTGAGCCACCCGCGGCTCACCTCGAATTCGTAGACGGCCGGGGATCGCCGCGCCGGTTGCGCGTGGGCGCGCGGCGCGGCGTCCAAAAAGGCGAACGCGAACGCGAGCGACACGACGAGCAGGGCCCAACGGCGTGCGACGGAGTGCGGCGGCATACGGCGCGTGAATCTGGCGCGCCGCCGAGCGGAAGGCCAGCCATTCCGCTCTTGTGCCGCTCCCCCGTGGCGCGTAGGATTGCGCTCCGGGCGCCGCCGCCGGTGCATCGCCCAAAGAAAGTACCACCACCACCGCCGCGTACCCACCACCGGAGGTCATTTCATGAATCGCTCGCGAATCTTCGCCACCAGCGTGCTCGCGCTCGCCTTCGCGGGGTGCAGCTCCTCGTCGTCGCCGAAGCCCGAGACCGCGCCCGCGCCGGCGGCCGCGCCCGCCCCGGCGGAACCCGCCGCCACCACCGACGCCGCCCCGAGTGCCGGCGCCGCCGGCAACGTCGCCGGCGACACGGTCGTCCAGACCGAGATCCTGGTGAACGTCATCAACAATCGAGTGCCGCCGTCGCTGGTAACGGTGTTCGCCGTCGGCCCATCGATCGGCCGGAAGATCCTGGGCGACGTGCCGATCGGCGCGACGAAGGCCTTCACCTTCAAGGCCGGCAATCTGAATGGCGACTACTTCCTCGTCGCGCAGGGTCCGGGCGGCGGCGAGATGCGCTCGCAGCGGTTCAACCTCACCCCCACGCTGCGCTTCGTCCAGTGGAGCATGGACGTCAACTCGATCGTGCAATACCAGACGCCGAGGTAGCGTGATCGCCGGCCGCCGCGCCGCCGGCGCGCTCGCCGCGGTCGCCGCGCTCGCCGCGCTCGCCGCGCTCGCGCTCCTCGGCGCGGGCGCGGCCTCGCAGGCGGCGGCGCCCGACGCGCCGGCGGCGCCGCTCCTGCTGCAGTCGGACTACGGATTGCAGGACGGCGCCGTCGCGACGCTCAAGGGCGTGGCGTACACCGTGAGCCCCACGCTCCGCGTGGTGGACATCACGCATCTCATCACGCCGTACAACGTGCTCGAGGCGGCGTATCGCCTGCGACAAGTGGCGCCCTTCTGGCCCGCCGGCACGGTCTTCGTGTCGATCGTCGATCCGGGCGTCGGCACGACGCGACGCTCCGTGGTGATGAGAACGAAAACCGGCCAATTCTTCGTGACGCCGGACAACGGCACGCTTACCTTCGTCGCCGAGCTGTTCGGCGTCGCCGAAGTGCGCGAGATCGACGAGAACGTGAATCGCCTGCCGGGCTCGCAGTGGTCCGCCACCTTCCACGGCCGTGATGTGTACGTCTACACGGGGGCGCGTCTTGCCGCCGGCGCGATCACCTTCGAGCAGGTCGGTCCATCGCGCGGCACGGAGTACATGGCGCTGCCCGTCTCCGCCGTCCAAGCGAGCGCCAACTCAAACTCGGTGAAGGGGACGATCGTCGTCCTCGACCAGCCGTTCGGGAACCTCTGGACGAACATCGACACGGTGAGCGTGAACGCCGTCGGGATCCACGTGGGCGACCGCGTGCGCGTGCGCATCATGCGGGGCACCGTGGCGGTCTGGTCGGACGAGGTGCTCTTCGGCCGGACCTTCGGGGACGTCCCCGTGGGCAAACCGGTGCTCTACGTGAACAGCCTGAACCGACTCGCGCTGGCGCTCAACCAGGGGAATTTCGCCAAGCGCTATTCGATCTCGTCCGGTGACGAATGGACGCTCGAGCTCGTGAGGAAACCGTGGGGGCGCGCACGCCAGTGAGACCCAAGTGTCCTCGTGGGGCGCCCCCCGCGTCCGGGAATCTGGACAACAGGTGGGGGTACTGAATCAGGAAGCCATTGGGCGGCAATGGCTTGGCACGCGGCACGTTCTTCGCTATGGTGTGGGTGTGGACGGCGAGTGCCGCCCACAAGACGCGCGAAATCCGGAGGGGTTATGATGCACTCCGTCCTGGTCACCCTGCTCGCTGCGGCGACGATCTCCGCTCCTGCGGCACCCGCCGGGCCCGCCCACGCCAACGTCGCTCACGCCGCGCGCTCCGCTCACGGCACGGCC
>JAYUMO010000427.1:0-3313 GCA_043762555.1 Gemmatimonadaceae bacterium
CCCACGCGGCGGCCACGAGCATCAACCCAAGTCGACGCTTCTGGCGGAGGAAGTAGCCGCCTGCGCAGAGCGCGATGCCCACGACGAGATTCGCCACGAACGGGAACGCCGAGGGCTGGTCGCCAACGAGCGCCGGGATCCCGATCGCGACGGCGACGAGTGAGGCGAGGATCCCCGCGAGCCACGCCAGCGTCGAGGCGATCCGGAGCTTGGACGAGGGAGGGGTGGGAGCGGCCGAGGCCGGATCGGGGCTGGGCTGCATGGTCGACATAGGGCGATGGCGCCTACTTGGGAGCGTTGGTCAGCTTCAAGCGCTTGCCCGGCGGCGGGCGACGCGGCCGCTGCTTCTTGGACACCGAACGGATCTCGGTGCGGCCGCGCCCGGTGCGTGCTAACGGCGTTTTCGCATAGCGGACCGCCGTGAGCAAAAGTGCCGGCACGCCGGGCGCGCGCAACGTGGCGAGACTCTCCAGCGGAATGAACCGCCCTTCGTTGCCACTGCCCTGCAAGAGACGGTCAGGGTCCGGCAGCCGAGCGCCGTACATGAAGTAGAGATTCACCCCACGCGCGTAGACGGCGAGGGATACGAGGACATCGGAGGTTCGCTCGGTGGTCGCGAACCCGATCGCGAGGGCGTTGTAGTTATCGTAGACGATCTCGACGGCGGTCGGCCAGCGCTTCCTCAGCGCCGCCCGCGCACCACGCACGAGTTTGCCGATCGCCGGATCGAACCGGGCGATGAAGCCGGCGAGTTGGCTCGCTGGCGATCGAGGCGTCCGGTGACCACGACTCAACGTCGCGTTCCCGGCGCCGGAGCCTGTAGCTCGGACGGCGACAGCTCGGCGTTCAGCTCGATGGCATCCCAGTGCAACGCATTCATCGTCCGCCCGGTCTTGACCTCCCGCTCCACGAACGCGTGCGGCTCGAGGACGGCTCCGTCTCGGCGCCAATCTCCATAGTAGCTCAGCGAGACGACGGCCGCACCGGTCGCGTGCACCGGCATCGACTTCCGCAGCGCCACGATGAGATGCGTCTTCGTGTCGAAGAAGTACTCCTTCTCCCACCCGTCCGCGAGCGTCACGCCCAACCGGTACGTCTCACGCCCCTCCAGCGAGTCGAGGCCAGGGAGATATTCACCGGCTGTATCTCGGATCAGCGGATCGTCGCGACGTTCAGGCGGACCGGACGTACGCCCGGAGTGCCTCGGCGCCCATCGTGCCCGGATGGACGAACAGATAATCCCCCTGCGAGACGTATCCCTTCACCGACGCGAGCGTCCCGTCCGAATCGATGAGAAAACAGTGATATCCCAAGAGGGTGAAGATCCCGAATACCGCGCTCGGCTCGACGTTCTGCCGCGATAGGTACTCCTGAGATATTTCGCAGACGACGATCGGGAGGTCCCGCGCCAGGCAGTTCATGCCCCCCGAAAAGGCGGCAAACTCGCCACCCTCGGTGTCGCATTTGATGAAATCGACATGGTCAATGCCTTTTGCTTCGCAAAGATCGTCGAGGCGCTCGACCGCGATGGAGAGGCTCAGGGTGCTGGGCTCGGCGGTGCCGCTCAGGTGCGCGATGGGGACGAGGGGCTTCCAACCATCTTTCAGCGGGATGTTGATCGTCGCCGTCCCATTCTGGTCGGCGAGCGCGATCTCGATGATCGTCACCTGCCGGAGACCGCGCAGGCGCACCATAGCGTGGAGCGCCCGCAGCACCATCGGCACCGGCTCGAAGCTGTACACCCGGCCCGAGGTGCCCACCGCCCGCGCGGCCAAGGCGGTGAACCGGCCGATGTTCGCGCCGATGTCGAGCACCACGCCTCCGCGCGGAATGAGCAGCCGGCGCATGAGCGGGGCCGCCGGGTGCCGGAAGGGGCGGAAGGCGCGATACAGATTCGTGAGGTACATGACGTGCCTCACGTAATTGGCCTTGCCGATCACGGAGACGAATCTGTCTTTCAGCATGTTCTTTTTGGCTCCACCTTCGCCGGGTTAGGGGCGCGGCGGGAGGACCTCCTTCTCGACCCAACGAGGAGCGCGACCAGTGAAGGCGATGCGAAGGAAGATCCAGCTACCGCCGACCGCGCCAAGGGCCGCGAACCACATCGGAGGATATTGCCTCATCGGCGGATCGGCCGCGAGCAAGTAGCCGCTCAGGTTCGCACCGGGGAGGAAGATCGCTGCCAGGATGCCACACACGGCGCGCTCGCGCCGACCGTACATTCTCATCGTTCGGCAGAGCAGATCATCCGGATCGCCCGCCCGTTGCTCACGGCCCGAATCCACCGTTGACCATCTCCGTCAACTCTCGGGCGAGCGTTCTCACCTTGGCCGGTTCCGCCGCGCTCGGCGCGTCGCTCTCCAAACGCGTCGCGAGCTTCGTCAGCGCATCCCGCCGCGCCGGCCCGGACAGCCTTTCGGCGCGGGCGAGGTCCTTGCGCACGGCGGAAACGGAATCCGCCGCCAATCCGTTCGACCGGGCCAGTTGATCCAGGTACGCGCGCGCCACCACAAAGCTCGCCGGCCACACGAACTTCGGCTGGGACTGCGCGTTGAAATACGCGAGATGGACCAGCTTCGCCGCGTCGATCTCGTTCTGTGAGATCAAACCACTCGGCGTCAGCTCGAGGATGTCGAGCCCGCGACCGATCTCGGAGCTGACGACGTACCCGTTGTACCAGTACGCCGACCACGTTCCGGCGTCGCCCATCTTGGTCGAATCCGCCGGACCGCGGTCGAAGAACGCGATCTCCTTCGGGTGCGCCGCGTCGGTCCACTCGAAGACGGAGATGCCGCCCTGGTACCACGACTGGACCATGATGTCCCGCCCCGGGATCGGGATGATCGAGCCGTTGTGGGCCACGCAATTCTCGAGCGGCGTCTGCGGTGCCAGCATCTTGTAGTAGCTCCGGAACTGCATCGCATCATTCGCGAGCGTGAAGATCGCGTCCGCCCCCCACTCCGGCTTGTCGGTCGCTCGGCACTTGGCCCCGCCGCCGCCGCCCCACTCGTCGGAGAAGAGGAGCTTGGTGCCGTCGTTGTTGAAGGTCGCCGAGTGCCAGTAGGAGAAATTCGAATCGGACACGGCACCGATCCGCTTGGGGTGCGCGACGTCGTGAATGTCCAGCAACAGTCCGTACCCCTCGCACGCGCCGCCCGCCAACCCGATCGCCGGATAGACGGTGATGTCATGGCACTGGTCCGGCCCCGGGCGAACGCCGCCCGGCGCATCGGTCGGCCCCACGCCGAACCAGATCTCGACGATCCCCTGGATCGCCGCTCTCAGCGTCGCGCTGTCCGCGGCCGTCGGCGCC
>JAYUMO010000428.1:0-4360 GCA_043762555.1 Gemmatimonadaceae bacterium
TCGGGGACATTCGTGTGGGCCGGACAGGCCCACTGGCAGTCCACGACTTTATGGTAGTAACGGGGGTCTGAAACGTTGGTTGGCCCCACGGAGAGCGGCTCCCGGATGCTGGTGGTTGGATTTGAAGGTTCGCCTGAGTAAGAGACGATTGGAAGGGGGCGGCACTCACTTCCGGGGAACGTCCAGCAGCGCGTGCGTCGTCGCGAGGCACGCGTCCATCACGACGGTGAGTCCCCCCGCCGTGGCGCGCGCGGCGGCCTCGTCGCTCTTGATCCCCTGCTGGAGCCAGAGCGTAAGCGCGCCGATCCTCACCGCGCTGTCGGCGATCGCCGGCGTGTCCTCCGCGCGACGGAAAACATCGACGATGTCCACCTTCTCGGGCACGTCTTCGAGGGAGGGATAAGCCTTCTCGCCGAGCACCTCGGTCTCGCGCGGGTTCACCGGGATCACGTGATAGCCTACCGACTGAAGCCGCCGGAAGATGCCGTGGGAGTCGCGTTCGGGGTTGGCCGACGCGCCGACGATGGCGATCGTCTTGGCGTCGGTGAGGATCCGGCGCAGCGTATTGTCGGGCGGGTTCGCGTGCGGCAAGTCGCGGTGACCTCCCGGGGAGGAACTCAACCGGACATTCGCAGCGTAACGCCGCGTCCGCTCTGCTGCGCGCGCTCGTAGACCAGCGCCGCGGCGGCGACATCTTGGAGCGCGGTGCCGGTGCTGTCGAACACGAAGATCTCATCCGGCGACGTCCGCCCCGGGCGCTGTCCGGCGATGATCTGTCCGAGCTCGGCGTGCACGTCGTCGACGGTCATCACGCCGGCGGCGAGCGCATGGTGCAGGTCGCCCATCGTGGCGGCCTGTTCCAGGAGATCCACCACCACCTTGCTCCGCCGCAGTGCCTCCGGCTCCAGCTCCTGCTTCTCGGGGTTGTCCGCCCCTACGGCGGCGACGAACATGCCCACCTGCAGCAGCTCCGCGGGAAGGATCGGCTGTTTGGCGGGGGTGCAGGTGACACAGATGTCGCTCGTGCGCATCGACGCGGCCAGCGAGACCCCGGGTGTCACGTCGATCCCGAGCTCGCGCGCGAGCTCTTCCGCGAACTTGCGGGCGCGAGAGGGATCGGCATCGAACGCGAAGGCCCGGCGGATCGGCCGCACGTGGAATAGCGCGCGCAAGTGTCCCCGTCCCAGATTGCCGCACCCGAAGATCGTCACCACCGATGCGTCCTCGCGCGCGAGATAGCGTGCGGCGAGCGCGCTCGCCGCGGCGGTGCGGAGGGTCGTGATCTCGATCGAGTCCATCAGCGCGAGCGGTGTGCCGCGTTCCCCGTCGAAGAGCGCGATCACCCCTTGGATAGTAGGCAGCGTGAAGCGGCTCGCGTTGTACGGGAAATTCGCGTTGATCTTGGCGGCGAAGTAGCAGGGGGCACTGCCGAGCCCGGCCGTCTTCACGTGGAATCCACCGTCGTTCATGTGCGTGCCGAGTACGCCGGGCTCGCAGGGCACGCGCTGCTCGGCGTGCGCGCGCAGGGCTACCTCCACCGCGTCGATGCAGTCCGGCAGGTCGAGGAGCGCGCGAACGTCGTCGCGGTTCAGGAAGAGCGGGCCGGCCGGTGGCACGTGCGCGCTACCCGGGCGGCGCGGGGTCCGCAACGCTCCGCGTCGAGCGTGCGCATCCTCGCCACCGCATCATTGCGCGCCGGACGGCGTCCTTTGGCGACGCCGACCGGTGCGCAGGGCTCCGAGGGAAGAAGTTCAGGCGCCCCAGACTACCCGCCCACCGTGAACTTCTTCGTCGCGAGCACGGTGCCGGCGGAGTCCTTCACTTCCACCGTCCACTCGCCCGTCCACTCGGCGGGGATCGTGCGGCGGCTGTACGTGCGCCAGGGCGAGCCGCCGATGTTGAGCTCGACCGTCGCGCTGTGCGGGCCGTGCGTCCAGACGTGCGTGATCTTCGTGTCCGCGGCGCCGGTGACCTTCGTCCAGCAGACGAGCGAGCCGACCGTGGTCGGGAAGGCGGAGCCCGTGTCGGTCGGCATCCGGTCGGTGATGTTCGTGCCGATCGCGATCTCGACGCTGACGGCTTCCTGTTGCGTGGCCTGCGGCGCGGCGGCGGCGAGCACGAGTACTCCGGCGGCAGAAAGCAGCTTCCAGTTCCGCATGGGACGACCTCCTGGGGGACAGGGGACTGCAGTGAGGTTACGACCCAATGGCGTCTACCGCCAGCGGCAGGGTTCACCGTCACACCGGAGCATTCTCCGCCGACGCGACCGCCACGACCCATTCCTTATAGGCGGCCGCCGCGGCCTTGATGAACGAGGGACGCGACGGCCGCCAACCGATCTCGACCCCGCGCCGCTCGCCGATCACCACGTCGAGACACTTCACGTCGGCGAAGGTCCCGATCGTCTTCCGCGCCTCCGCGATCGGCGTGCTCAGCGTCTTCCCCTTCGTGCCCGCGGCCATGCTCGCGCCGCGCGCGACCCCCTCCACCGTCAATGCGAGACCGTCCACGCCGTGGAATACCCCCCGTGCCCGTCGCTCGGCCACCGTCCGGTAGAGCGCCGCGAGATCGTCGCGGTGAATGAGCGACCATCGATTCTGCCCCGTCCCGACGTAGCGCGCCGCCCCAGTGTGGCGCGCCGACTCGAACATGTCGGACACATTCTGGTCGGCACCTCCGTAGACGACGCCGACCCGGATCACCGCGGTCGCGATCACGTCGGTGGCGGCGGCGAGCACGATCTCCTCATGGCCCGGGCGCCACGCCGCGTCGCCGCACCGATTCCGCGACAGCGCCTCCGGAAATGGCGCGTCCTCGTATACCGGGAGTGCCATCGAGCCCGCGAGCAGCAGCGCGTTCGAGGTGTAGATGATCGCGCTCGGGCTGTCGCGAAGGCGGGCCCCCATGAGGAACGCCATGAGCGTGTCCGCGTCCGCCTCCTTGGCGGCGTGGCTGGCGCCGTAGTCATAGGCGAGATGCATCAGACAGTCGTACGCCACCAGCGATTCCGCGCGCGCCGGCAGATTGCGCAGCGATCCCCGCCAGGGCATCGCGCCGAGCCGCTCGAGCAACGCGGCGCGCTCCGGCGAACGCGCGAGCGCGGTGACGCGATGCCCGGTGCGCACCAACTCCCTCACGACCGCGCGGCCGATGTAGCCGCTCCCCCCGGTGATGAAAACTTCCATGGGGATATCTACGAGGGGGGCGGCCGGCCTTCAACTCGCCCTCCGCCATCACGCCGCCTTGGCAACCTCGCTCATCAGCGCCAGGTGGTTCCCGTCAGGATCGCGGAATTCGGCCAGCCAGAGCTCCGACGTCGGCGTCCGGTGCACCAACGCCGGCTTGGCGGGGAACTTGACCCCGCGCGCCGTCAGCGTCTCGTACACCGCCTGGATGTCGGTCACCTTGAAATACACCGTCGATCCGCGGTGAGCCGCCTGCCCCGCCTCGGGGACACCCACCAGCAACCGAACGTTCCCCGTCATGAAGAAGCTCATCTGCGGCGGCGCCGAGAAGAGGAAGCGAATGCCGAGCGTGTCCCGGTAGTAGGCGATCGCCCGGTCCAGATCCACCACCGGGATCAAGAGCTGTCCGACGGTCGCCTCCGAGAGGTCCATCTGCTGTGCCATGGCCGGCCTCCTTGTGGTGCGGTCGCGCCCGTGATTACATTTAGTGTAGCTAAGCAACAACATAGCATCGCTAACTATTACCCCGCAAGCCCCTTCGTGACCCGTCCCCGCCCCGATCCCGCGCTCGTGGCCGACCGCATCCACTCGGCGGCCATCCATCTGCTCCGGCGCCTCCGGAAGGAAGATGAAGCCACGGGGCTCAGTGCGTCACGGCTGTCCGCGCTGTCCGTGGTGGTGTTCGCCGGCCCGGTGACGATCGGCCAGCTCTCGGACGCCGAGCAGGTAAGCGGCCCGACGATGACGCGGCTGTTGGTGGGACTGGAGCGCGACGGGCTCGTGAGGCGGCAGCGCGACGCGCACGACCGCCGTGTGGTCTGGGTGCACCCCACGCTGAAGGGGGCGCGGATCCTGAAGGAGGGGCGCCGCCGCCGCGTCGCCGCCCTCGCGCGCGAGCTCGGCGCCTTCGATGCGGCGAAGCTCGCGTCGCTGGCCCGGGCCGCGGAATTGATCGAGCAAATCGCGACGCGATCCGCGCGCTAAGGCGCCGCCAAGATCATTCCTCCCGCAGCGCCTCCATTGGATCGAGTCGCGCCGCGCGCCACGCCGGGAGGAAGGCCGCCGCCAACGCGGCGATCGCCAAGGAGAGCGCCGAGAGCGCGAAGGTGGTGGGGTCCGTGGCGGTGAGTCCGTAGAGGAATGTGGACACCAGCCGAGTTCCCGCCAGCGCGAGC
>JAYUMO010000429.1:0-5667 GCA_043762555.1 Gemmatimonadaceae bacterium
TTCATCCGCCGGAAGTTCCGCGAGCCGCTCTATCACACGGTGCTCGAGCGCTACGTGCAGCTCATCACGCGGAACGGCGTCACCCAGGGGATCTTCCCGGAGGGCGGGCTCACGCGCGACGGGCGGCTGCGCGGGGCGAAGATCGGGCTGCTCGACTACGCGCTCGGCGTCGCGCGCGACCCCGAGGTGGCGAAGCGGATGGTGCTCATCCCGGTGGCGCTCAACTACGACCGCGTGCTCGAGGATCGCTCGCTGCTGCGCGAGCTCGCCGCGCAGGACGGCGGGCCGCGCGTGCCGCGCTCGCGGCAGGCGTCCGAGGTGGTGCGCTACGTGGGGTGGAACGCGCTCCGCCTCGCCACCGGCCGCTGGAAGCGCTACGGCCGCGCGGCGGTCACCGTGGGTACGCCGATGCGCGTGCTCCCCTGGCTGGAAGCGCAACGCGCTCGCCACGGCGACGTGCTCGCCCTGCCGCGCGAGCGGCGGTTGCCGGTGGTGCAGGCGCTCTGCGACGAAGTGATGCGCCGCATCGGCGCGATCATCCCCGTCACCCCGGTGGCGCTCGCGTGCGCGGCGATCCAGAGCTTCGACCGCGACTTCATCGCGCGGCGCGAGCTGCTCGCGCGAATGGAAGAGATGCGCGACGTGCTCGTGGAGCTCAACGCCAAGGTACTCCGCGCCGACCGCGACATCGACGAGACCTTCGACCGCGCCTGGCGCATGCTCGCGATGCGGCGCATGCTCGCCGCCACCGGAGACGGCTACGCCGTGCTTCCCGGGAGCCGGGAGCTGATCAGCTACTACGCGAACGGGATCGCGCACCTCTTGGGCGACTTCGAGGCCGGCGTTCGCGCGCGCGATGCCCTCCCCGCCGCCCGGATCTCCCGAGAGATCAGCGTCCCGCGCTCACTTTGAGTGGCCGGTCGGTCCCCGCAGTTCACCGATGCCGAGGCCGAGACCGGCCTTTTCTCAGCCCTCCAACTTGTAGATCTCCCGCTTTCCGTGATCCACCAGCTCGTGATAGCCCTTCATGATCTCCTCGAACTTCTTCATGTCGTCGGCGGAACCCTGCGGGTTGCTCATCATCGCTTCGAATGCCTGCAGGTTCGGCACCTCCATCTCCGACACGACCGTCCAGTACCGCTCGGCGCAGAAGTCGGTCATAACGCGCATCCGCGGCATGCCCATCTTCTCGCTGAGCTTCGACATGGCGGTGAACTTCTCCACCATCGCGCGGACCTTGCCCGGCTTGCAGTACATGACGTCGCGGATGAGATACATGGATCCCTCCAGGTGTCTGGGCTCGTGCTCCGGTCCGTATACGATGTCGCGCCGAGCGGACCTTCGGCAAGGCGGGCGGCCGTAACAGCGCTCAGCCCATCGCGTCGAGGTCGGCGGCGGCACGCCGGAGCACCTCGACGATCTTCTCCACCTGCTCTCGCGTTCGCGTGCCGCCCATGACCATGCGCGCGTACGCGCGACCCAGCGCCCCCATCGCTTCGTGCGCCTGGATCATCTCTCGGCCACCGAAGAGGGTTTGCCCGAGCCGGACAAGGCGCTCGAGCACGTCGTCCACCGTGTTCCGGTGCGCCGCGAGATACTTCCGGCCCTCGTCGGTGATCGAGTAGACCTTCTTCCCCGACTCCTCCACCGTGGCCTTCGCGTAATCCATCTCCTCGAGCAGACTCAGCGTGGGGTAAATGGTGCCGGGACTCGGCGAATACCCGCCGCCGGACCGCTCCTCGAGCGCGCGAATGATGTCATAGCCGTGCCTCGGCTTCTCCTCGAGCAATTGAAGGATGACGAGCTTGAGGTCCCCCTGACCGAACATCCTTCCGGCACGACCCGCGCGACGTCGTGCGCCGGGGCCGAACGCCCCGATCCCGATCCCCTCCCCGAACCAACTCCAGCCCCCGCCCCACCCGTGATGCCGGTGGCGGCTCTCCCCGCAGCGATCATCGAACATTCTGATCCTCCTTGTAAGACTTACAACGATATATCTTCGACACATCGCATCATATCTCCATACATGGCGCGGCGCAAGACCGGCAGCCGCCATTCACTGGTCGGAAGCCGTGCCGCCCAGAATGGGGGAGCTGATCAGCTACTGCCCGATCGGCATCGCGCACTTACTCGGCGAGTTCCAATCCGGAATCTGCGCGCGCGATGCGCTCCCGAGGCACGCGGTGACGCGGGAGCACTCGGTGAGGGGGCATGGAAGCGCGCGTAGCTGACACGACGCCCGCCGCAGCGCGGACCCGGTCCCCCCTAGTGCGCCCCGCCCGATACTCGCATGTTCTCCGTTGCTCGTCCCGCGTACCAACGCTCCCTCGATCGTAGAGGAACCCATGCGAACCACCCTCTTGCCGCTGGCCGCGCTCGCGCTCCTCGCCGCGCCGCTCTCGGCGAAGACACAAACGCCAACGGCCGACCAGATCATCGCGAAGTACGTCCAGACCGTGGGCGGCATGCCGGCGATCGCCGCCGTCAAGACGCTCCGGCGCACCGGCAAGTTCACCGGCGGCGGCGGCTTCGAAGCGGGCGTCCTCCAGGACAACAAGCGCGAGAACAAGGTGCGCGAGGAGTTCTCGATCCAGGGGATGACCGGCATCACCGCCTACAACGGTATCAGCGGATGGAAGATCGAACCCTGGCAGGGGAAGAAGGACGCGGAGGCCCTGGGCGAGGAAGAGCTGCGCGGGATCGTCGAGGATGCCGATTTCGACGATCCGATCGTCGACTACGCGCGGAAAGGGAACAGCGTGACCTTCGTCGGGATGGAGCAAGTGGAGGGCACCGACGCCTTCAAGCTCAAGGTCACGCTCAAGAGCGGCGACGTCCGCTACTACTATATGGACACGGACTACTACGTGCCGATCAAGATCGAGATGAAGCGGACCATTCGCGGCACGCTCCAGGAGTTCGAGATCTCGCTGGGCGACTACAAGTCGGTGGCCGGCTGGTACCTGCCGCACTCCATGGAGACCAAGCTGAAGGGAAGCTCCGACAGCCAGAAGATCACGTTCGAGAAGATCGAGGCGAACGTGCCGCTCGATGATCGCCTCTTCGAACGTCCCGCCGCGGGCGGCACGACCGGGAGCGCGCGATGATGAACCGTGGAAGGATCCCACCCCTGCGCCGTAGCACTCTGAGCACCGCCGGCGCGCTCTGCCTGCTGTCCATCGGGATCGCCGCCGTCGCCACAGTGCAGGCTCAAGCTCCCTCTCAAATGCCGGCGACGCCCGCGCCGGTCACGGTCGATTCCGAGATGGTCTCCGGCCTCGGCGCGCGCAACATCGGATCGGCCGCGATGAGCGGTCGCGTCGCCGCCGTGGAAGCCGTGCACGAGGGGCAGCGGCTCACCGTGTACGTGGGCGCCGCCAGCGGCGGCGTCTGGAAGTCCGTCAATGGCGGCACGACCTTCAAGCCCGTCTTCGACCGCCAGCCGGTGCAGTCGATCGGCGCCGTCACCATCGACCCGAAGAACCCGAAGGTGGTCTGGGTGGGCAGCGGCGAAGCGTGGACGCGGAACAGCGTCTCCATCGGCGACGGCGTCTACAAATCCGTGGACGGCGGCGAAAACTGGTCCAACGTCGGCCTCCCGGCGTCGGAGCACATCGTCAAGATCCTCGTGGACGCGACGGAGACCAACACCGTGTACGTCTGCGTCCCGGGCAAGCTCTGGAGCGACAGTGAGGACCGCGGCGTCTACAAGACCACCGACGGCGGCAAGACGTGGACCAAGATCTTGAAGGGGGCGAACGCGTCCACGGGCTGCTCGATGATCACGATGGATCCCAAGGATCCGAAGCGACTCTTCGCCGGAATGTGGGACTTTCGCCGCAAGGGCTGGACCTTCCGCTCCGGCGGCGACGGCCCCAACGCGCCCTCGGCGAGCGGGCTGTTCACGACCGCCGATGGCGGCACCACGTGGACCGAGCTCGACGCGCGCACGGCGAAGGGGTTGCCGGCCGAGCCTTGGGGGCGCGTCGCGGTCACGATCGCGCCGTCCAAGCCGAACGTCGTGTACGCGTTCATCGAAGCGGACCCGCCAAAGAACGGACTCTACCGCTCCGATGATGGCGGGCGCACGTGGGAAGCACGCGATCGGAGCCAGGCGATGATCTGGCGGCCCTTCTACTTCGCGAATCTGATCGTCGACCGCAATGACGAAAATCGGATCTACAAGCCCGACGGACCGCTAGTCGTGAGCGTCGACGGCGGGCGGAGCTTCAGCAACATCTCCGGCGGCGCGCACGGCGACTTCCACGATGTCTGGGTGGATCCGGCCAACACCGATCACCTGATCACCGGAGATGACGGCGGTTTGTGGTACTCGTACGATGCGGGCAACAAGTGGTGGAAGAGTGATAATCTGCCGATCTCACAGTTCTACCACGTGAGCGTGGACATGGACCGGCCGTACCACGTGTACGGCGGGCTCCAGGACAACAGCTCGTGGGTGGGCTCGTCGGATTTCCCGGGCGGGATCGCGAACAGCCAATGGGAGAACATGTACGGGGGTGACGGCTTCTGGATGTTCGTCGACAGCTCGGATCCGAATTATCTCTACGCCGAGGCGCAGGGCGGCGAGATCGGCCGCGTCAACCGCGTCACGCACGAGTCGCGCAACATCAAGCCGCTTCCCAGCTACAAAGAAGGGAAGCTCCGATACAACTGGAATACGCCCATCCACATGAGCCCGACGCAGGCGGGCACGGTGTACATCGGCGCGCAATTTCTCTTCCGTTCGCGCGACCACGGGCAGACGTGGGGCCGGATCTCTCCCGACCTCACCACCAACGATCCCGAGAAGCAGAAGCAGGAGCAGTCGGGCGGCGTCACGGTGGACAACTCCGCCGCCGAGACGCACACCACCATCTACGCGATCTCCGAGTCGCCGAAGAACGCCGACGTGATCTGGGTGGGCACCGACGACGGCAACGTGCAGGTGACGAGGGACGGTGGAAAGACGTGGACGAATGTGCGCCCGAACATCCAAGGGCTCGCCAAGAACGCCTGGGTGTCTTCTATCGAGGCGGGGCACTTCGACGAGGGAACGGTCTACGCCACCTTCGATCTTCACACCTTCGGCGACATGCGGCCGTACGCCTATGCGTCGTCGGACTTCGGCAAGACGTGGCGGCCGCTGATCGCGTCGGGGAGCCCGGTGCGTGGCTACGCGCACGTGATCAAGGAGGATCTGGTCGACCGGGATCTCCTCTTCCTCGGCACCGAATTCGGACTCTGGCTATCGCTCGACGGCGGGAAGCAGTGGGCGCACTACACGGGCGGCGACCTGCCGAGTGTGGCGGTGCGGGACCTCGCGATCCATCCCCGCGACAACGATCTCGTGATCGCGACCCACGGCCGCGGGATCTGGATCGTGGACGACATCACGCCCCTCCGCGCGCTCACGCCCGAGGCGCTCGCCAGCGCGGTCGTCTTCCTCCAGGCGCGGCCCACGGTGCGGCGCCTCGACGCGAACGGCGGCTGGGCGGTCGGCGACGCGGCCTTCGTTGGACCGAATCCGACGACCGAGGCCGTGATCACCTACTACATGAAAAAGCGCCACATTTTCGGCGACCTCAAGATCGAGGTCCTCGACGCGAACGGCCACGTGCTGGCCACCGTGCCGAGCAGCAAGCGCCGTGGCCTGAGTCGCACCAC
>JAYUMO010000430.1:0-1709 GCA_043762555.1 Gemmatimonadaceae bacterium
TCGCCTGGTTCCGCCTGCTCTACATCTATTCCGCGGGGCTCACGCCGCGGCTGCTGGAGCTGATGGCGCGCGAGCCGCGGATCGTTCCGTACCTCGACATGCCGATGCAGCACGGCTCGGACGCGGTGCTCGCGCGCATGCGCCGTCCGGAGCGCGCGCGCACGATCCGCGAGACGGTGGCGCGCGTGCGCGACGCGCTGCCCGACGGCGCGATCCGCACCACGTGCATCCTGGGCTTCCCGGGCGAGACGGAGGAGGATGTGGCGCGGCTCGCCGACCTGCTGGAAGAGGTGCGCTTCGAGCGCGTGGGCGCGTTCACCTATTCCGCGCAGGAAGGGACGCGGGCCGCGGCGCTGGATGACGACGTGCCGATGGCGGCCAAGCGCGAGCGGCTGGAGCGCATCACGGAGCTGCAGCGGGCGATCACGGGCGAGCGCTACGAGCGGCACATCGGGCGCACGGTGCGCGCGATCGTCGATCGCGCGGGCGCGGACGGCGCGCCGCTCGAAGCGCGCACGCTCTGGCAGGCGGATGACATCGATGGGATCACCCGCGTGGCCGGGAGCGCGCCCGCGGGGGCGATCGTGGACGTCACGCTCGAGGACGTGGTGGACGACTACGATTTCGCCGCGCGGATGGAGCGCGTGGTGCTCGCGCCGAGCGCCGCGCCGTCCCCCGCGCGCCGGCGAGCGCTGCCGATGCTCGGCGGCGTGATCCAGGGGAGCTTCGGGCGTTGACGTCGCTTCGCCACGCGCTCGCCGCCATGGTCGTGGCCGGGAGCGCGGGGGTCGCCGCCTGCGGTCCGAAGCCGCCGCCGGAACGCGCCCCGCGGACGCCGGTCAACGCGTCGGACACGGCGGGGCGCGCGCCGGCGCCTGCGCTGCCCGGCGAGGAGGCCGCGGCGCCGCCGGAGCCGGATTTCGCGAGCGGGCGGATGGTGCGCGTGGCGCTCCAGACCGACGCCGAGCGGGTGGCGCTGTCGGCGAACGGCGCGTGGCGGCTCTACGATCAGAACGGCGCCAGCCTCCTGGTGCGCGCCGATTCGGGGGACACGTGGACGGTCGAGCCCGATCACGACGCGCTGCGCGCGGTGCGCTCGGACGGCGATCGCACGCCGCGACGGGACGCCCCCTTCGTCGCCCGGCCCGCGCAGGCCGGTGTCTTCCTCACGGTGAATGGACGGCCCTTCCGCGGGGAGATCGTGGTGCGCCCCGGCGAGCGCGGGCTCACGGTGATCGATCGCCTGGCCCTCGAGGACTATCTGCGCGGCGTCGTGCCGCTCGAGATCGGCCCGCGCACGCCGGAGGAGCACGCCGCGGTGGAGGCGCAGGCGATCGCCGCGCGGAGCTACGCGCTCGCGCATCTGCGCGCCGACGCGCCGCGGGGCTACGATCTCCTGTCCACCGTCACCGATCAAGTGTACGGCGGGTTGGCGGTGGAGACGCCGGGGGGCGATCGAGCGGTGGCGGTCACGCGCGCGCTCGTGATCACGTATGAGGGGCGGATCATCGCCGCGCCGTACTCCGCGGTGTGCGGCGGCCGCACGGCGGCCGCGGACGAGGTCTGGCGCGAGGGGGACGCCGCGTATCTCCAGTCGGTGAGCGATCGCGTGCGCGCGAGCGGCGACCACTTCTACTGCGAGATCTCGCCGCGCTTCCGGTGGACGCGTGAGCTCTCGAGCCGCGATCTCGCGGCGACGCTCGAGCGCA
>JAYUMO010000431.1:0-2960 GCA_043762555.1 Gemmatimonadaceae bacterium
GTCGTGTCGGGCAGGCTCTGCGCGTCCGCGCGGCGCACGGCGCGGATCTCACGGAGGCGCTGCCCCGGGGAGCGGACATCGAGCGAGTCGGCGAGGATGTCGTACTGGGGGTTCACGGCGCGCGCGCGCGACGGCCCCCACGCGTACATCCGCGCGAGGCCGCCGTCGGCCATCTGGAAATCGAGCGTGTCGGAGGTGACCGTTCCGCTCTCACTCACCGCCTTGCCCGCCCCGCGCGCGAGCACGCGGTGCAGCTGCTTGCCGCCGCCGTACAGATCGATGATGGTGCCGTAGAGCGTGAAGGGGCGTTGGCCGCGTGAGGTGATGGTCGGCGAGCGCATCAGGCGCGCGAACTCGTGCGCGCCGTCCAACGCCGCGGTGTCGCTCTTCGCCAGCACGTCCTGGCGCGTTATCTCCACGCGGCCCGAGGCGTACACGAGACTGTCGGCGTCCATCACCACCGTGTTCCCGATCATCGTCATCGGCGACTCCGGCTTGCCGGCCGAATCGTGCCCGGCGATGGTGATCGTCGGGCGGCCCGGGGCGATCATCCGCGCGATGGCGCGAAAGCCGGGGACGGCGCGAAAGTACTCCACGCGCGGCCCCACGAGCGTGGTGCCGCTCGGGAGCAACGTGTGCACGTTCCCCTCGGCGAGCAGCCGCTCGTCGCTCATGAAGTAGGTGGCGACCTGGGAATCGAGCGTGAGCCGCGGCTCGCGGTAGTGGACGGCGCCAATGAGATGCCAGCGGCGCAGATCGCCGAAGTACTCGGCGCTGTCGGCGCTGAGCGTGAGCCCCTGCGCGGGGCACGCGCCGATCACCCCACCGCCGACGAAGCTGTTGTACTGGCCGCTCGGCTGCTTCACCGAGGTCACGCGCGTCGAATCGCTGCGGGGCGTGACGACGAGGTCGCAGCGGCCGGTGGGACCGGCCGGCGGCGCGGCGGTCGGCGCGGCCGGCTGCTGCGCCCACGCGGCGCCCGCGGTGACGGTGAGGATCGCCAGCGCGGCGGCGCGGGTCACGGCTTCTGCCCCGACAACGGGATCGGCCCGGCGCCCTTGTTTAGTTTCAGGATCTTGAAATTGCTGAGGCTCGGGTCGGAGGTGAATCCCACCCCCTCCACGCGGCGCTCCGGCTCCGTGAGCACGAAGGCGCTGTCGCTCGAGATGAGATTCGTCACCTGATTGAACGAGAGCTGCGACGACTCGAGCCGCTTCCCGTCCGTCGAGATGACGACGACGTTCTTGCGCGCTTCCATCATGGAGCGCGTCGTGCTGTACGTGCCCTCCTGCGACGTGAGCACCGCGCTCTGCTGGCCGGTGTTCGTGAAGAAGACCGTCCGCTCGTTCCGGACCTCGATGCGCGAGTTCCCGTCGAAGAAGTAGCCGGTGTCGGCGCGGAGCTGGGCCCGCAGCAGCCCCTGATCGGTGATGAAAGTGCGGACGCCGAACATCACCTGGTCGGCGGAATCGGCGAGCGGATTCGGTGGGGCGACGGGCGGCTCCTTCGCGGTCCGGCAGCCCGCGGTCGCAAGGAGCGCGAGGATGGCGAGGGCGGCCGCGGCGAGGGCGCGGCCGCTCACTTCACTCCCGCGCGCATCAGATCGTGGAGGTGCACCATGCCGGCCATCCGCTGCTGGTCGTCGAGCACGGGCATCGCCATGATCCCATGCTGCTCCATCTTGTACACGGCGGCGCTCGCGAGTTCGTCCAGCGCGATCGTCTTCGGCGTGGGGTTCATGATCTGCGCCACCGGCACCGCGAGGAAATCCGTCTCGCGTTCCATCAGTCGCGTGAGGTCGCCGGCGGTGATGACGCCGAGCACGCGCCGCTCGCCGTCGATCACGGCCACCGTGCCGCGCCGCTCGGCGAGCATCACGACCGCCTCCCGCATCGTCGCCGCGCGCTCCACCGTCGGCAGCTTGTCGGTCACCATGAGATCCTGCACTCGCGTGAGCAGCCGGCGACCGAGCGCGCCGCCCGGATGCAGCCGCGCGAAGTCTTCGCGGCGGAATCCCTTCCGCTCGAGCAAGGCGACGGCCAGCGCGTCGCCCATGGCGAGCGCGGCCGTGGTGCTCGTGGTCGGCGCGAGGTCGTGCGGGCAGGCTTCCTCGCGCACCCACGTGTCGAGCACCGCATCCGCCTGGCGCGCGAGCTGCGAGTCGCGCTCGCCCGAGATCGCGACGAGGTGCACGCCCAATCGCTTGAGCTGCTCGATGAGCGGGAAGAGCTCCTCCGTTTCGCCGCTCTTCGACAGCAGGATGACCACGTCGGCCGGCCCCACGATGCCGAGGTCGCCGTGCAGCCCCTCCACCGGGTGGAGGAAGGTGGCCGGCGTGCCGGTGGAGGTGAGCGTGGCCGCGATCTTCCGCGCGATGATCCCCGACTTCCCCACCCCGCTCACGATCACGCGGCCCGGCGAGGCGGCGATCAACTCCACCGCGCGCGCGAAATCGGCTCCCAGGCGGCGCACCACTTCGTCGAGCGCGTCGCGCTCGAGGCGCAACACGCGCCGGCCGCGCTCGACCAGCTCTTCGGGGCTCACCGCAGCACCTCGAGCCCGGCCACCGCGCGCGTCGCGACGTATTCGTCCACGAGCTCCTTCCACTCCCCGCGCGCCTTGAGCAGCAGCTCGGTGAATTCGCGCACCGCACCCTGCCCGCCCCCGCGCGTCAGCTGCACCGCGCAGCACGCGCGCACCTCCGCCACCGCGTTCGCGACCGCCACCGGCAAGCCGACGATGCGCAAGATGCCGAGATCGGGCAGGTCGTCGCCCACGAAGGCGGCCTCCTCCGGCGCGAATCCGAAGCGGTCGAGCATCTTCCGGAACGCGGGCAGCTTCCGCGCCTGCGCATCCTGCGCCAGATCGTCGATGCTCAGCTCCGCCGCGCGTTGCCGCACGCTCTCCGACACGCGCCCGGTGACGATCACCACCTTGAGCCCGGCCGAATGGAGGAAGCG
>JAYUMO010000432.1:0-5169 GCA_043762555.1 Gemmatimonadaceae bacterium
AGCCAGGTGAGCGAGATCCCGCCCACGAGCGCGAACGGCAAGGATAGCATCACGATGAACGTTTCGCCGACGCTCCGGAAATTCAGAAAGAGCAGGAGAAAGATGATCACCAGAGTGGCGGGAATGACGACCGACAGCTTCGCCTTCGCGCGCTCCATGTACTCGTACTGGCCGCTCCATTCGATCGAGTAACCGGGGGGTACCCGCACCGCCTGGGACACGGCCCGCTTCGCATCCGCCACGTAGCCGCCCACATCGCGGCCGGCGACGTCCACGAATACCCACGCGGTGGGCACCGCGCCCTCGGTGCGCACCACCATGGGCCCCGCGACCTGGCGAATGGTCGCGACCTGACCGAGCGGCACCGACCCCGCCTGCACCATGGACGATCCGCCGGGGGACATCATGATCCCGCCGCCCGGCGCCGTCCCCAGGCCGTGCATCACCGGTACGAGCACCGACGCGAGGCGCTCCGGCGTGTCGCGCAGCTCCTGCGGATAGCGCACGCGCACAGCGTACCGTTCGCGCCCCTCGACCGTCTGCGTGACGGTCATCCCGCCGATCGCCGTCGCGATCACCGTTTGTACGTTGCCGACGCTCAGCCCGTGCCGCGCCGCGGCCGCGCGGTCGATCGCGATGTCGAGGTAGTAGCCGCTCACCGCGCGCTCGGCGAACGCGCTGCGCGTGCCCGGCACCATCTGTACCACGGTCTCCACCTCCTTGCCGATCCGCTCGAGCACGGCGAGATCGGGTCCGAAGACCTTGATCCCCACCGGCGTGCGGATCCCGGTGGCGAGCATGTCGATGCGTCCCTTGATCGGCATCGTCCACGCGTTGCGCACGCCCGGCATCGCGACCGCCGAATCCATCGCGCTGACGAGCGACTCGTACGTGACGCCGCGCCTCCACTCCGACTCCGCTTTGAGCGAGATGACGGTCTCGATCATGTCGAGGCCGGCGGGATCGGTGGCCGTCCCGGCGCGCCCTGCCTTCCCCCACACATGCTCCACTTCGGGAAAGGTCTTCAGGATGCTGTCCTGATTCCGCAGCAACTCGCGTACCCGCGCGACGCTGACCCCTGGAAGCGTGGTCGGCATGAAGAGCATCGTCCCTTCGCCCAGCGGAGGCATGAACTCGCTGCCCATCCGGCGCAGCGGGATCCACGTGAGCACGAGCGCGATCGCCGCCGCGCCGATCACCGTCCAACGGCGGTGCAGCACCGCGCGCACGACCGGCTCGTACGCCGCGAGGAGAACCCGGTTGAGCGGATTCGCGCGCTCGCGCCAAATGCGCCCGCGGATGAACAGCCCCATCGTCACCGGCACGAGCGTCACCGACAGGAGGCTCGCGGCGGCCATCGCGAAGGTCTTCGTGAACGCGAGCGGGCGGAAGAGCCGTCCCTCCTGCCCCTCGAGCGCGAACACGGGCAGGAACGACACGGTGATGATCAGCAGCGAGAAGAAGAGCGCCGGCCCCACCTCGCGCGCGGATGCGACGACGACGCGCCACCGGTCCCCCGCGCTCAACGCCGACGCGTCGAGCGAACGCGCCCCTCCGGTGCCCGGCACCGCGCGCTCGAGATGCTTGTGCATGTTCTCGATCATCACGATCGCGCCATCGATCATCGCGCCGATCGCGATCGCGATCCCGCCGAGCGACATAATGTCCGCGCTCACGCCCAGGATGCGCATCGCGATGAACGCGAGCAGGATCCCCACCGGCAGCGTGAGGATCGCGACCAGCGCCGAGCGCGCGTGGAAGAGGAAGGCGAGGCACACCAGGGCGACGATCAAGCTCTCCTCGAGCAGCTTCCCCTTAAGATTGGCGATCGCCCGCTCGATGAGCGTGCTCCGGTCGTACACCGGCGTGATGACCACGCCCGGCGGCAGTCCGGGCGCGATCTCCGCGAGCCGTGCCTTCACACGCGCGATCGTGGTGAGCGCATTCTCGCCGAAGCGCATCACGACGATCCCGCCGACCGCGTCGCCGCGACCGTCCAGCTCGGCCACGCCGCGTCGCACCGCCGGACCCACCGAGACGCGCCCCAGCTCGGCAACGCGGATCGGGGTCCCGCGCGGCGTCGCCCCGATCACCACGTTTTCGATGTCGGAGATGGACCTAAGGTAGCCGAGCCCCCGCACCATGTACTCCCGCTCCGACAATTCCATTACCATCGCGCCCACGTCGTTATTCGCGTCCGCGATCGCGCTCATCACGCGCGTGATCGGAATGCCGTACGCCTGGAGCCGCGCCGGATCCACGTCCACCTGGTACTGCTTCTCGAAGCCGCCCACCGTCGCGACCTCCGCGACGCCTGGGACCGCCGTCAGCGCATAGCGCAGGTGCCAGTCCTGCAGCGCGCGGAGCTCGGCGAGGTTCATTCGGCCGGTCGTGTCCTCGAGCGCGTATTGATACACCCAGCCGAGTCCCGTCGCGTCGGGGCCGAGCACCGGTGTCACGCCGCCGGGGAGCTTGGCCTTCAGTCCGCTCATGTACTCGAGCACCCGGGAGCGCGCCCAGTACAGATCGGTGCCGTCGGCGAAGATCACGTAAACGAACGACACGCCGAAGAAGGAGTAGCCGCGCACCGTGCGCGCACCCGGCACCTTCAGCATCTCCGCGGCCACTGGATACGTGACTTGGTCTTCGACGATGCGCGGCGCCTGCTCGCTGTAGTCCGTCTGCACGATCACCTGCACGTCGCTCAGGTCCGGCAATGCCTCGAGTGGCGTGCGCCGAAGCGCGTAGACACCGCCCGTGATCGCCGCCGCCGTGAGGAACAGGATGATGAGCCGGTTGGCGACCGACCATTCAATGAGTCGCTTGAGCATGGTAGATTACCTCCGCCGGGCGCTGTCGCCGCTGTGCACCGGCTTCGCCATGTCCATCCCTGGCATGTCACCCATACCGCCCATCGCGGTGCCGAGGTTGGATTCCGCGTCCACGAGGAAGGTGGCGGACGCGACCACCGTGTCCCCCACCGCGAGCCCGCGCAGGATCTGCACGCGCTCATCGTTCGCCGCGCCGAGGGATACCTCGTGCGGCTCGAGACGCCCGTCCCGGCGCTTCACGAATACCATGCTCCGCTCGCCGGTGGAGAGCAGCGCGCTGCGCGGCACGCTTACCACGCGCGCGTCGCCCGGCGATGAGAAGTGCATTGTCGCCACCATGCCCGGTTTGAGCACGAGCGCCGGGTTCGAAAGCGCCACGCGCACGGTCGCGGTCCTGGTCTCGAGAGCGAGTGTCGGCGATACGTAGCTCACGCGGCCGTGCCGCCGCACGCCCGGCAGCGCGGGGAATTCGGCGACGACCTCCGCGCCGATGCGCGCGGCCGCGAGGTCCTGCTCGAACACCTCGCCCTCGAGCCACACGACGCTCAGATCCGCGACGCGATAGAGCGCCTGTCCCGCCATCACACTCTGCCCGGCGACGACGGCCTTCTCCAGTACGATGCCGCTCACCGGCGCGCGGAGCGTGATCGTCTTGGTCACCTCGCCCGTCCGCTCCAGGCGCGCGATATCCCCTTCGGGCACATCCCAATAGGCCAGCCGTCGACGGGCGGCGGCCGTGAGCGATGCCGCACCGCTCACCGCGTCTGGCGTTCCCTCCGCCACGCGCTGGCCCAGCCCCCGCGCGACGAGAAGCTCCTCCTGCGCCGATACGAGCATCGGCGAGTAGATGGAAAGCAGGGGCTCCCCCCGCTCCACCGGCCGGCCCGTGTAATTCACGTAGACTTGTTCCACAAAACCGTCGATCTTCGCGGCGATCCCCGCGATGCGCGTCTCGTCCACGGTCACCTGCGCAACGGCGCGCACATCCTTGCCCACCGGCTCCATCGTCGCCGCGGCGTAGGTGACGCCGATGCGCTCGGCGTCAGCGGGCGTGATGGTGATGCGCCGCGCCGTGTCGGCGAATGCGGGCGCGCGTGCAGGCGACGCCGACATCGCGGGCGTGGCCGGCTTTCGCGTCGCGAGCCAGGCGCCGGCCGCCGCGACGGCGAGCCCGACAGCGAAAATGAGCGCGCCGCGCCAGGGGGCAGCCCGCGATCCATCGTCTCTGGTGCTCATCGTTCCGTCTCCTCTCGTGCGACGTCGGCGGTGGACGCCGCATCCACGAGTTGTTCTCCGGTTAGCATCTCCAGGTCGGCGATCGCCGTTCCCTGCTCGGCCTCGAGCGCAAAAAGCTCCTGTCGATAGCGATTCACGATCATTTGATTCTCCACAAGCGTCATGAAATCCACAGACCCCGTGCGATAGGCGGCGAGCGACGCACCGAGCGCCGCCTCGGCCTGGGGCAGGATGGTGGCCCGATAGAGCGCATCCAGTCGGCGCGCGCGCTCGACCTCGGCGTAGGCCTGGGTCAGTCGCGCGCGGGTGTCCGCCAGTGCCTCGCGAACCTCCGCGGCGGCCGCCTGTTGCATCGCTACCGTCTCCTCACGCATCCGGAGCTGCCGGCTGCCGGCGAACACCGGCACGCTCGCGCCGATCATGAGGCCGCCCATGTAGTCCGTGCCGCCGGCGCCGTTCCCCTGCCAGGCGAACTGAAGCCCAAGCTCCACGTCAGGCCAGATCGAACGCTGCGCGAGGCGCGCCGATGCCCCCGCCGCCCGCAGATCATTGCGCGCGGCGCGGACCATCCCGCGATCCGCTGCGGCGTGCTCGACGAGCGTGTCGAGCGACGGCAGCGCAGAGGGGAACCGTGGTCGCGCGATCGGCGTCGATGAGTCCGCCACGGGGCCGCCGAGCTCGGCTTCGAGGCGGGCGAGCAGTATCGTACGCATCGTGCGCATGCGGATGATCTCCTCGGTCATCCGCGCCACCTCCACCTGCGCGCGCAGGACATCCGCTTGGCGGCCGCGACCAACGGAGTACATCGTCTGGACAGCGCGGTCGAGGTCACGCAGCAATTCGCGCGTCTCCGTAGCGACTCGTATGGACTGCGTGGCCGCGTAGAGTTCGTAGAAGGTCATCGCCGCGCGCGCGCGCGCGTCGCGGCGCGTCTCGATCACGCGGTCGCCGGCGGCACCCGCGCGCGCCGCGGCGAACTTTTTCGCGAGGCCGAGCTGTCCGGCCACCGGAAGCATTTGCGTCAGCTGCAGCTGCGTCATCCCCGTGTACGGCATCGGCGCCAGCCCCGGTAGCGCGCGATTCATGACGGCGAGCTGCAGCA
>JAYUMO010000433.1:0-3616 GCA_043762555.1 Gemmatimonadaceae bacterium
ACCTTCGCGCGATGCCCGACTCCCTCGACGTCCTGAAGCCTGCCCTCGCCGGCCGCTACGCGGTCGAGCGCGAGCTCGGGCGCGGCGGCATGGCCACCGTGTATCTGGCCGAGGATCTCAAGCACGGCCGCAAGGTCGCGATCAAGGTCATGCATCCGGAGCTCGCGGCGTCGCTCGGCGGCGATCGCTTCCTTCGGGAGATCGGGATCGCGGCGCGTCTGTCGCATCCGCACATCGTGCCGCTCATCGATTCCGGTGAAGCACGCGGGCTGCTCTACCTCGTGGCGTCCTACGTGCCGGGCGGCTCGCTGCGCGAGCGAATGGACCGCGAACAAGGGAAGCGGTTGCGAGTGAAGGACGCGCTGCGCATCGCGCAGGAGGTGGGCGCCGGACTCGACTACGCGCACCGCAGCGACGTCGTCCACCGCGACGTGAAGCCGGAGAACATCCTCTTCGCCGATGGTCACGCGATGCTCTCCGACTTCGGCATCGCGCGCGCCTGTTGCGGCCCCGGCATGCCGACCGTCACCGATGCCGGCGTCGTGGTGGGCACGCCGGCGTACATGAGTCCGGAGCAGGCGAGCGGCGAGTCCGATCTCTCCACCCGCGGCGACCAGTACAGCTTCGCCTGCGTCGTGTACGAAATGCTCGCCGGCGAGCCGCCGCTCCGGGGGACGAGCGCGCGTACGACGATGGCGAAGCATGTGACGGAGACGCCGCGCCCCGTGCGCGTGCTGCGGCCGGACGCGCCCGAGCCCGTCGAAGGGGCGCTCGCGCGCGCGCTCGCCAAGGACCCGTCGGAGCGATTCCCCACCGTCGCCGACTTCGTGGCCGCGCTCAACGCCGACGAGCCCGGCGGCGGGCGGCGCTACGCCGCGGCGGTGCGCTGCGTCGCCGTCCTCCCCTTTGTGAACGCCAGCCCCGAGCCGGAGAATGAATATCTGAGCGACGGGATCACCGACGAGTTGATCAACGCGCTCGCCAAGGTGGAGGGGCTGCGTATCTCCTCGCGCACCTCCGTGTTCGCGCTCAAGGGGAAGCCGCAGGACGTGCGCGCCACCGGCGCGCTGCTCGGCGCCTCAGAGGTGCTCGAAGGCACGGTGCGCAAGGCGGGCGACCGGCTGCGCATTACCGTGCAGCTCACCTCCACCGGCGACGGGCAACTGCTCTGGAGCGAACGCTACGAGCGGAAGCTCGACGACGTGTTCGCGATCCAGGATGAGATCGCGCGCACGATCGTGAACACGCTCCGCGCGACGTCCTTCGCCGACCTCGCCGAGCCGCGCCCACCGCGCCGCACCGGGAGCGTCGCGGCGTACGGCTTGTACCTGAAGGGGCGCTACGAGTGGAACAAGCGCTCGCAGGAGACGGTGAGCGAGGGGATCCGCTTCTTCGAGCAGGCGATCGCCGAGGATCCCAGCTACGCGTTGGCCTACACGGGACTCGCGGACTCGTACTCCCTGCAGGTGGACTATCGCAACGTGCCGGTGGACGAGGGATTCGCGCACGCGAAGGCGTATGCTCGCAAGGCGCTCGCGCTGGACGATTCGCTGGCGGAGGCGCACGCGTCGCTGGCATGGAGCCTGTTCATCTACGATTGGGCTTGGGAGGGCGCGGGCGTCGAGTTCCGCCGCGCGATCGAGCTCGATCCGCGCTACGCCACGGCGCACCAGTGGTACGCCTTCCTGCTCGCGTCGCAGGGGAAGCTCGAGGAGGCGCTCGTGGAGGGGCACACCGCGCTCGATCTCGACGCCGCCTCGGTATCGGTGCGGCGCAGCCTTGGCTGGGTGTACTTCTACGCGCGCCGCTACGATCAGACGACGCGTCACATGTTGCGCGCGATCGAGATGAACCCGACCGCGGACGAGAGCTACCGGGTGCTCGGCATGTCGTTGGCGCAGGCGGGGCAGTTCGACGAGGCCGAGCGGGTACTGCGGGAGGCGAACGGCATTCCCGGCGCCGGCACCTACACGACGTCGACGCTCGGCTACGTGCTCGCGCGGGCCGGGAAGATGGCGGACGCGAGGGTGGTGCTGGACGAGCTCACTAGGCGTGCGACGGAGGTGTACGTCTCCCCCGTGGCCTTCGCGACCTTGTACCTCGGGCTCGGCGAGTTCGACCGCGCGTTGGACTGGACGGAGCGGGCCTATGCGGAGCGACGGGGATGGCTCGCGTATTTAGACGTGAATCCGATCTTGGATCCGATGAGAAAATTGCCCCGGTTCCAACAACTCGCTCGGAAGATGCGGCCGTGACGGCAATCGGCGGGAGTGGGACGGGCGAGAGGAGCGATCAGGCTGTAGAGGCAGCCTCCTGACAGCTGCTAAAACCTTTTTCCTAATTTCTGGGATATTCGTCGTGTCGCTTCACCCAATACGGCCCGCGCCCGGATTCGTCTCGCCCCTTCGGAGTCAGGTCGAGATAGTTATACGCCGTATTCACCATGTCGATCCCGCGCGCATAGGCGGAGTAGGTATGAAAGATCCGCCCACTCTCATCTTTGCAGAACACGCTCACCGCCTCACGCTCTGATTCGCCGGGATCCTGCACCGTGAAGTTGTACATCGCCTTCTTCTTCGCCGATTCTTCCGGTGTGAAGGAGACGTGAAAGTCGAAATTGAAATCGTTCTCGAACGATGACACCCATTTGAAACTCCAGCCCATCCGCGTCTCGTACGCAGCGAGCTTTGCGTAGGGCGCCCGGGAGACCGCGATCATCGTCACGTCGCGCTGGTTCAGGTGCGTGATGATCCCGTTGAAGTTGTCGGCCCAGAAGGAACAGATCGGGCACGCGGCCTGCCACTTCGGATCGAACATGAAGTGGTAGACGATCAGCTGGCGGCGCTCCTCGAAGAGTTGCGCGAGCGTCTCCTTCCCACTCGGCCCGTCAAACAGGTACTGCTTCGTGACCGCCGCCCACGGCAGCTCTCGTCGCTGCTGCGTGAGCTGGTCGCGGAGCCGCGTGAATTCCTTCTCCTTGAGCAACAGCTCCCTCCGCGCGGCGCGCCACGCGTCGTTCGAGACGATTCGGTGATCGTACGCCACTTGGCCTCCTCGATAGGGAGTAGCTATCGGGTCGTCGGGGGCGTCAGGATGCTACAACCTGTTTCCCACTCTCAATTAGTGCCCGCGCCTCGATGCGACTGGCATGCCGCGCCCTGTCTCGAGATAGCTCTTCAAGCTCGACAGCACCTTCGGCCAGCCACCGGAGATCGCGCGCAGCATGTCCGAGCCGGGCTCGAGGTTGTCGTGGGTGACGGTGAGCCGAACGGCATCCAAGATCGGTTCGATCTCGAAGGTGACGCGCGAGTGCTTCGCGTCGTTGGCGGCGTCGGTGGGGAAGGCCCAGCTGATGACGAGCCGGCGGGGCGGGACAACCTCGAGCACCTTGCCGACGATATTCACCTTGGTCGCGTCGTCGAGGTCTTGGTGCTGCCACGTCGAGCCGACGTTCCAATCCGACACGTTTCGATGGAACCAGTACTGCTTGGTCAGCTCGCTATCCAGCAGGGCGCGCCAGAGCTTTTCCGGAGTGGTGGCGATGTAGCTCACGTAGACGAAGGCCGGCTTGTTGTTTCTGTTTTCGCTTGCCATGATGCTCCTCCTCGAGGATCCG
>JAYUMO010000434.1:0-6399 GCA_043762555.1 Gemmatimonadaceae bacterium
CGAACAGCGTCCGCTCACCGATCGCGAAGTGCCGCTGGCCGGCAGCACGGGCAGCGCGACACTGCACGCCTGGCTCGACGGCGAGCTGCCGGAGAGCGCCGTGCTCCACGGCGTGATGGCGCGCGACGTCGATTTCTGGCTGCGTCTGGACCGCGAGCTGCAGGGTCGCCGTCAGATGAAGACGCCGGCGCAGGTGTTCGAGCGGATCATGGACGCGCTGCCGCACAACACGCCCGCCGCGGAAGTGCGCTGGCAGCAGAAGCCGCTCACGGTGACACCGGTGATCGCGATCGCGATCGCGGGCGGCGCCCTGGCGACCGGCTTCCTGCTCGGCGCGCTGTTCTTCGCGCGCTGACGCGCGGTCGCGGTCGCTGGATGAAGCGCCGGCTCCCCTCAAAATAGGGGGCCGGCGCTTCTTGCATCTACCGGGTGGATCGTCGCTCGAGGATGACGAGGTCGACCCCGTCGGCGTAGAGGCCGGGCACGCGGCCGCTCTCGGTGAAGCCGCCGTCCAAGAACAGTGCGCGCGCGGGGGCGAGCAGGGGATCGCCGGCGAGCTCGACGACGATCAACCGGGCGCCCTGCGCGAGGAGCGCGCGGCAGGCCGCGTGCACGAGCGCCGAACCGGTGCCGCGCCGCCGGCTCGCCGCGCGCACGCAGAGCGCGGTGATCGCGGCCGCGCCCTCGCTCCCCGCGATCGCGCCGGCGAGCAATACCCCGTTCAACGTCTTCCCTTCCTGCGCCACGAACGCCAGTCGCTCGCCGCGACCGGCGGCGGCGTCATCCAGCAACTCCGGCGTGCGCGACAGGTAGCGCGCGGCGGAGCGCTCGGTCGCGAAGAGCTCGTGGGCGGCGCGCAGATCCGCCGGCGCGAAGGGGCGCACGGCAGCGGGCTTCGCCGCCTCGCTCGATTTACGAGTGGATGGCACGACCGAGCACGGCTAGCGCCGCTTCCTTCATCGTCTCGCTGAGCGTGGGATGGGCGTGCACCGTGATGGCGATATCCTCGCTCGCGCCCTGGAATTCCATGGCGAGCACCGCCTCCGCCACCAGCTCGGAAACACTCGGCCCGATGAGGTGCGCGCCGATCAATCGATCCGTCTCGGCGTCGGCGATGAGCTTGATGAAGCCGGCGTTCTCCCCGGCGGTGCGCGCGCGCCCATTCGCGGAGAAGGGGAACTTCCCCGCGCGATACGCTCGCCCACTCGCCTTCGCCTGCTCCTCGGTGAGCCCCACCGCCGCGATCTCGGGCCAGGTGTACACGACGGCCGGCACCGAGCCGTAATGCATGCGCGCCGGCTTGCCGGCGATCACCTCGGCCGCGACCACGCCTTCCTCCTCCGCCTTGTGGGCGAGGAGTAGGCCCCCCACCGCGTCGCCGATCGCGAAGAGGTGCGGAAGATTGGTGCGCATCTGGTCGTCCACGGCGATCTCGCCGTGCGATCCGAGCGCGAGGCCGAGCGCGTTCGCGTCCACGCCGGTGAGCGCCGGCTTGCGGCCGACGGCGACGAGCACGTAGTCGGCGTCGAGCATCTCCGTAGCGCCGTCCTTCTCGATCTCCAGCACCACCTTCTTCTTGTCGCGCTTGGCGCCGGTCACCTTCGCGCCGGTGCGGAGGTCGAGTCCCTGCTTCCGGAAGTTGCGGTCGGCCTCCTTCACGACCTCGGCGTCGTAGCCGGCGAGGATCGTGGGCAAGAGCTCGACCACGGTGACCTTGGCGCCGAGCCGGCGCCAGACGGAGCCGAGCTCGAGCCCGACCACGCCGCCGCCGACCACCACGAGGTGCCGCGGCACCTCGGGGATCCGGAGCGCGCCGATGTTCGAGAGCACGCGCTCCTCGTCGAACGTGAGGAAGGGGAGCTCGATCGGGACGGATCCGGTGGCGAGGATCACGTCGGTGGCGCGGTAGCTCGTGGTCGTGCCGTCGGCCGCGCGCACGTCCACCACGTTGCCGGCGCGCAGCGTGCCGGTGCCCTGCGCCCAGGTGATCTTGTTCTTCTTGAAGAGGAACTCGACGCCTTTCGTGTTCGCGGTGACGACGTCGTCCTTCCGCTTGAGCATCGCCGCGAGATCGAGCCCGATCTTACCGAGCGTGATGCCGTGCGCGGCGGCGCCGTGCTGCGCGAAGTCGAAGTGGTGGGAGCTCTCGAGCAGCGCCTTGCTGGGGATGCACCCGACGTTCACGCAGGTGCCGCCGAGCGTGCGGTCGCGCTCCACGCACACGACGCGCTTGCCGAGCTGCGCGGCGCGAATGGCGGCGACGTAGCCGCCCGGTCCGCCCCCGAGGACGAGGACGTCGGAGGTCTGTTCGGCCATCGGGCTACTCGACGAGCATCGAGGCCGGATCCTCCAGCAGCTCTTTCACGCGCACGAGGAAGAGCACGGCGTGCTGTCCCTCCACGATGCGGTGATCGTACGAGAGCGCGAGGTACATCATCGGGCGGATCACCACCTGGCCGGCGAGCGCGATCGGGCGATCCTGGATCTTGTGCAGGCCGAGGATCCCCGACTGCGGGTAGTTGAGGATGGGCGTGGAGACGAGCGAGCCGAAGACGCCGCCGTTGGTGATGGTGAAGGTGCCGCCGGTGAGGTCATCCATGGTGAGCTTGCCGTCGCGCGCGCGCTGCGCGGTGGCGCCGAGCCGGCGGCTGAACTCGAGCATCCCCATCCGGTCGGCATCCTTGATGACGGGAACGACGAGCCCCTGCTCGCTCGCGACGGCGATGCCGAGGTTCACGTAGTGCTTATAGACGATCGTGTCGCCGTCCACCTGGGCGTTGATGCGCGGAAAGGCCTCGAGCGCCATGGCGGCGGCCTTCGCGAAAAAAGGCATGAAGGTGAGCTTGACGCCGTGCTCCCTCTCGACGCGCTCCTTGAGGCGATCGCGCAGCGCCATTACAGCGGACATGTCCACTTCGTTGAACGTGGTCAGGTGCGCTGTTGAATGCTGGGATTCGAGGAGGTGCTCGGCGATGCGCTTCCGCCGCGTGGACATCTTTTCGCGGGTCTCTTTAACTGCCGGTCTCGGCGGGAACTGCTCGGTGCTCGGCACTCGGCGCTCGGCACTCGGCACAGCCGACGTCACGGCGGCGCGCTCCGACGGGGAGAGGGCCACAGTCGCGCGGAGCATGTCTTCCTTCAGGACGCGGCCGCCGGGGCCAGTGGCAGGTACGGTCGCGGGATCGACACCGGTCTCCTCGGCCACGCGACGGACGGAGGGCGAGGTGCTCGGCGCTCGGCGCTCGGCACTCGGCGGGGTGGGGGGCGGAGCGGGCTTGACGGGAGCGGGCGGCGTTGAGGCGGGGGGCTTCGCCCTCGCGGCGGGGGCGACGGCGGTCTCGTCGAGGAGGCCGAGTTCTTCGTCCATCTGGACGACGTCGCCTTCTTTGCGCGTGCGCTTGGCGAGGACGCCCGCCTTGAAGGCGGGGACCTCGACGGTGATCTTGTCGGTCTCCAGCTCGACGAGCGTCTCGCCCTGCGATACGGCGTCGCCTTCCTGCTTGAGCCACCGGGCGATCGTCGCTTCCACGATCGACTCGCCGAGCGGCGGAACCTTGATCGGGATCATGGGCGGGATTGCGGGAGCGGCGCGCGTTGCTGGCCGCGCGGCGGGCCAGTAGGATTCAGCGACTCAATATAACCAGGCCCCCTCGTCGTGCGAGCGCTCACGTTCTCCGCCTATGGCGGGATCGACCGGTTGAACTACGTCACCGACGCGCTCGCGCCCGTGCTGCGCGCGCCGGACGATGTGCGCGTGCGGATCCATGCCGCGGCGCTCAATCATCTCGACCTTTTCGTGCTCGCCGGCGTGCCGGGGGTGACGATCGGTCAGGGCGCAGCGCTCGGCGCCGACGGCGCGGGCGTCGTCGAATCGATCGGGCCGGCGGTACACGGGCTGACCGTGGGGCAGCGCGTGCTGCTCAATCCCGGCGTCAGCTGCCGCGCCTGCGAATACTGTCGCGAAGGAGAGCACCCGCTCTGCGTGCGCTACGCAATCCTGGGCGAGCACCGCGCGGGGACGCTCGCCGAGCTCATCGTGGTGCCGGCGGCCAACGTGCACCCGGTGCCCGAGGGAGTGACCTGGGAGCAGGCGGCGGCGTTCCCGCTCGCGACGCTCACGGCGTGGCGCATGTTGCTCAGTCGCGCGCAGCTGCGCGCGGGGGAGACGGTGCTGATCTGGGGGATCGGCGGCGGCGTGGCGCTCGCGGCGCTGCAGATCGCAAAGCGGATCGGCGCGCGCACGATCGTCACCTCGGGGAGCGACGACAAGCTGCGGCGCGCGCGCGAGCTCGGCGCCGACGAGACGTTCAACCACAAGACGGCTGACGTGGCCAACGAAGTGCGCGCACTGACGGGCAAGCGCGGCGTCGATGTGGTAGTGGACAACGTGGGCGCGAAGACGTGGGAGCGCTCGATCCGCGCGCTCGGCAAGCGCGGCCGTCTCGTCACCTGTGGCGGCACGTCGGGGCCGCTCGTGCAGAGCGACGTGCGCCGGATGTTCTGGAACCAGCTCACGCTGATGGGCTCCACCATGGGCAACGACGCCGAATTCAACGACGTGATGCGGGCGCTGGGTGAGGGCGCGCTTCGTCCGTCGGTGGATTCGGTGCACGCGCTGGCCGATGCGCGCGCCGGCTACGAGCGGCTGGCGAGCGGCGAGCAGTTCGGGAAGGTCGTGATCCGGGTCCAGAGCTGATGCGGATGCCGCTCGCGACCCGCTACGCCGACTTCGACACGAAGGGACACGCGAACAACGCCGTGTACCTCACGTATTTCGAGATGGCGCGGCACGCCGCGTGGGTGGACCACTTGGGCGGCGGTGCGGATTTCCCCTTCATCATCGCTGAGGCGACGGTGAAATACTTGAGCGAGGCAATGATCGGCGATCCGCTCGAGATCGAGCTGACGACGGCGGAGGTTCGGACGAAGGCGTGGGTGTGGGCGTACACGATCCGCGACCCGCGCGACGCGCGCGTGGTGGCGGAGGGGCGCACGGTGCAAGTGATGTACGACTACGCGCGCCACGCCACGATCCCGATCCCCGACGCATTGCGCGGGGCGCTCGCCGCGCTCTGAGCGTGAGGGAGCGCGCGCGCTATGAGCCGGCGGAGGAGCAGGCGATCCGCGATGCGCTGGCGGCGGGGCGGGCGCCGGACTGCCCGCGCTGCGGGGTGGTGATGACGGAGCGCGCGATCGGCGGGGGGAGCTTCGGGCTGGGGTACGCGCGACGGCGGCGGTGGCTCATCTGTCCCCGTTGCCGTCGGAGTGCCATCTTCGATGTGAAGCGGGGCACGCGCAATTGAGCTTTCGGTCGACGGTCGACCCGAGAGAGGAGGGCCGGGTTATGGGGCGCACTGCCATGAGAGATGCCGCCGGAGCGTGCGTCGTGCTCTGGATCGCGATCGCCGGGTGCGGCGATCGGGCCCGGGCGCGGCCGGGTGCGGACACGGCCAGCTCGGGCGGCGACGCGCCGGCGCCGGGGGTGCCGGCGTCGCAGCGCGCGCCGTCCTTCACCGCCGTCGCGGCGGGGCGCGACGTCACCTGCGGCATCGCGGGGGGCGGCGCGCTCTACTGCTGGGGGCGGAACGAATTCGGCCAGCTCGGCGACGGCAGCCGGGACCAGCGGCCCCTTCCGGTGGCGGTCGGCCCGAAGTCGAAGTGGCGCGCCGTAGCGCCGGGCGGATCGCACACGTGCGCGCTCACCGTGGAGGGGGTCGCGTACTGCTGGGGCTCGGGACTCTCGGGCCAGCTCGGGAACGACGTGGCCGGCGCGAGCCCGACGCCGGTGCGCGTGGGCGGCGTGCCGGCGTTCACGGAGATCGCGAGCGGTGACGACCACACGTGCGCGCTCACCGGCGCGGGCGCGCTCTGGTGCTGGGGGCTCAATCGCCATGGCGAGCTCGGGCACGGCGACACGCTCCGGGCGCGCGCGCCGGCGGAGGCCGCACCGGGGACCGCCTTCCGCTCGATCGTGCTGGCGTCGCACTCGACGTGCGGGCTCACCGCGGCGGCGAAGCTGTACTGCTGGGGGCTCGACAATGGCGGCGCCCTCGGCTACGCCGCGACGAAGCGGTGCGAGGAGCCGGCGAACACGCCGAACTGGTGCTCGACGTCGCTGCACCGCACGGGAGACACCCTGCTCTTCGCGCACGCCGCGCTCGGCTTCGAGCACGGGTGCGGTGTGACGGCGGAGGGGGAGGCATACTGCTGGGGGCGCAACGTGGAGGGGGAGCTCGGCACGGGGAGCCGCGATTCCGCGGGGCCGGGGCCGGTGCAGGGAGAGCTGCGGTTCGCCTCGCTCGCCGCGGGCGCCGATTTCACCTGCGGCGTGACGACCACGGGCGACCTCTACTGCTGGGGGACGAACGCCGATGGGCAGACCGGAACCGGCGCCGGCGC
>JAYUMO010000435.1:0-1554 GCA_043762555.1 Gemmatimonadaceae bacterium
CGGGGTACTTCGCTCCAGAGGTGCACGCCGCCGTTGAGAAACTTGTACAGCACGCCAAGGCCGAAGCCCATGAAGACCGTGCGCGCCTGCGCCCCGCGCTCCTCGCCCACGATCAGCACCTCGGCACACGCCGTCCCTTCCGGATACTTGAGGCTCTTGTGCTCCCGCACGATCAGCGACTTGCGCAGGGGTATCATGAGCAGCACGCCGAGCAACCCGCCCACCAGCGCGACCGCGGCGACGTTCCAGTAGGGAAGCTCGTAGCCCAGCAGCAGCAGCGCCGGGAGCGTGAAGGCGATCCCTGCCGCGATGGACTCGCCAGCGGAGCCCGTCGTCTGCACGATGTTGTTGCGCAGGATCTGCGTCCCCTGCACCCCCATGGCCTTGGCGATCGAGCGGAAGATCGTGATCGAGAGGACGGCGATCGGGATGCTCGCGCTCACCGTGAGCGAGACCTTGAGCGCCAGATACACGCTCGACGCCGCGAACAGCAGCCCCAGGAAGCAGCCGATCAGCACCGACGTGATCGTCAGCTCCACCGGGTCGTCATCGGCGCTGATGTACGGCTGGTGCGTGTCGTCCACCTCGTCCACGCGCGAGGACTGGCGTGGCGTGAAGCGGACCTGCTGCGTCGAGCGGGGGTTGTTCATCGAGGGCCGTCGGTCAGGGAAGCGGACGATCGGGTGCGAGGTAGTGCTTGAACCACGTCTGCATCTCCGTCCACCAGAGGCGCTGGTTCTGCGGCTTGCCGATCCAGTGCCCCTCGTCCGGGAAGATGACCAGCCGGCTCGGGACGTTGCGCCGCTGCAACGTCGTGTACAAGCTCAGCCCTTCGCCAATCGGCACGCGGAAGTCCTTCTCGCCGTGAATCACCAGCATCGGCGTCGTGAACTTTCCGGCCGACAGGTGCGGCGACCACTTCCGGTACTGCTCGCGCATCGCAGTCGGGTCCCACCAGCCGCCGCCGAACTCCCAGTCGCCGAACCAGAGCTCCTCGGTCGCGCCGTACATCGCCTCGAGGTTGAAGACGCCGGCGTGCGTCGCCAGCGCCTTGAAGCGCGTCGAGTGCCCGGCGATCCAGTTCGTCATGTAGCCGCCGTATGACCCGCCCGTCGCCCCGAGCCGGGCGGTGTCGATCCACGCGTTGCGCGCGATTGCGGCGTCGAGCCCCTTCATCAGGTCCGTGTAGACCTTGCCGCCCCAGTCCTTGCTCACGCCGTCCACGAATGTCTGCCCGTAGCCGGTGGAGCCGCGCGGGTTGATGATGATCATCGCGGCCCCCGTCGCGGCGAAGAGCTGGTAGTTCCACCGCCCGTGCCACGAGTCGAGCCATGCGCCCTGCGGTCCCCCATGGATGAGCAAGATCGCCGGCGACTTCCGGTCGGCGCGCCACCCAGGCGGCTTCACGAGAAAGCCCTGCACCGAGTCGCCGCCGGCGCCGCGGAACCAGAAGTCCTCCGCGGGATGGAGGTCGAGTTGCGCCACGAGCGCGTCGTTCAGGTGCGTCAGCGGCCGCGCGTCGAGCACCGCGCCGTTCTCCAGGCGTCCCACCCA
>JAYUMO010000436.1:0-2964 GCA_043762555.1 Gemmatimonadaceae bacterium
CGCGCGGATCGCGTGGTGCCGATCATCGCCGCAGGGGAGGACAGCGCGACGCCGCACCCCGGGACGAAGACCTGGCGATTTCGCGCCTCGAACGTGCGCGACGTGGCGTGGGCGGGCGCGCCCGATTTCCGCTGGGATGCGACGAGCTGGAACGGCATCCTCCTGCAGGCCTACTACGAGCGCGCGAAGGCGGGCGCGTCGTGGGAGCGGGGCGCCGAATGGACGCGATGGAGCATCAAGTTCTATTCGCAGATGGTACAGCCGTATCCCTACCCGCAGGCGACGAGCGTCGCGGGGCCGGTGGGCGGGATGGAATACCCGATGTTCGTGATGGCGCACTACGGGAAAGCGCCGGCGGACAGCGCGGCGGTGTTCGGCACGATCGATCACGAGCAGGCGCACGAGTGGTTCCCGATGATCGTCGGCTCGAACGAGCGGCGGTACGCGTGGATGGATGAGGGATTCGACACGTACATGAACGCGTTCTCGCGCGAGGCGCACGGGCCCGACAGCACGCGCTGGGCCGAATACCTGGGCGAGTGGCGGGTGGTGGTCGCCTCCGGGACGCAGTCGCCGCTCATGACGCCGGCCGACCGCATCGGTGGCGGCGCGTACGGCGCGATCGCGTACCGTAAGCCGGGGGCGGTGTTGCTGGCGCTGCGCGACCACGTGGTGGGCCGGGCGACGTTCGACGAAGCCTTCCGCGAGTACGCGCGCCGGTGGGCGTTCAAGCATCCGACGCCAGCCGACTTCTTCCGCACGGTGGAGAACGTGAGCGGCCAGGATCTGGCGTGGTACTGGCGCGCGTTCTTCTACTCCGACGATGTACTCGACATCGGCATCGACACCGGCTACACGGTGGTCACGCGAGCGGGGCTGCAAGCCGTCGTCCGTCTCAGGAAACACACGAGCGTCCCCTTCCCGGTGGAGCTCCGGGTGAAGCTCGCCGACGGCTCGGTGCACGACGTCATGCTGCCGGTGGAGATCTGGGGCGGCGGCGACCGGTACGACGCCGCGATCGCGGTGGACAGTCCGATCGCCGGTGCGCGGCTGTGGCCGGACCCGACCGTTCCCGACTGGCAGCCGGCGAACGATGTGTGGGGCGACGCACCGCCGGCGAACACACGGGCTCCCGTGACCGCGGGCGGGCTCGCCAGTCCTCTGAGCATCAGCCCGTAGCCGGTCGTCGTTGGCAGGCTGGGGCTGGCGCGAGTAGATTGCATGGCGGCACTCCACGGCTTTTTTGTCGATCGCCGGCGGAGACAGCCGAGCGGCAGGGCCCTTCCGGCCCGGCCGCCCATTTATCTCGAAGGTAAGGATCCTCGATGCCACACTTCGCGAGCTGGGCCCAGCAGTGGTGGAAGCCCCTCCTGTTCCTTGTGATCGCGGGCCATCTCACCAACGTGTGCGTCACCCTCTTCCTGCATCGGGCGCAGACGCATCGGGGCGTGACGTTCAGCAAGCTCGTGGAAGTGCCAATGCGCTTCTGGCTCTGGCTCTCGACCTCCATCGTGACGAAGGAATGGGTGGCGTGCCATCGCAAGCATCACGCCTTCGCCGATCGCGACGGTGATCCGCACAGCCCGCTGCTCGAAGGGCTGCGCAACATCATCCTCAAGGGCGCGTTCTACTACCGAAAGACGGTGAGCATCCCGGAAGTGCTCGAGAAGTACGGGAAGGGGACGACGAACGATTGGCTGGAGCGCACGCTGCTCGCGCGCCTGCCGTGGCTCGGGATCGTCTTCATGCTCGGCATCGACATCTACCTGTTCGGCTTCTATGTCGGGCCGCTCGTGTGGGCCGCGCAGATGCTGTGGATCCCCTTCTGGGCGGCGGGGATCATCAATGGCGTGGGCCACGCGCTCGGCTATCGCAACTACGACGTGAAAGACGAGAGCCGCAACATCCTGCCGATCGCGATCTGGCTCGGCGGCGAGGAGCTGCACAACAATCACCACGCTGATCCGCACTCCGCGAAGTTCAAGGCGAAGTGGTACGAGTTCGACGTCGGCTGGCTTTACATCCGGCTGATGCAGCTCGTTGGACTGGCCAAGGTCCGCTACGCGCGTGCGTGAAGCGGCGACGGCGCCCCGGGCGCCGTCGCGCGAGGAGAACCGGCCATGGATGTGACGTGCACCCGCTGCGGCAACACGCGCGCGGGCCTCGACCGACCGCCCTTCCCGGGCCCGCTCGGCGCGCGTGCGCAGGCGGAGATCTGCACCGACTGCTGGGCGCAGTGGCTCAAGCAGCAGACGATGCTGATCAACCACTACGGGTTGAACTTGATGGACCCGAAGGCGCGCACCTTCCTGACGCGGAACATGGACGCCTTCCTCTTCAAGAAGGGCGACGAAGAGCAAGTGGACACCAGCAAGCAGGGCAGCATCAACTGGTGAGCGCGCTCCGCGCCATCGCGGCGGCGGCGACCCTCATCGCACTGGCGGCTTGCACCGCGCCGCCGCCCGCGAGCACTGGCACGGTGGGCGCGACACCGGCGCCGGCCGCCTCGACCTGGCACGCCTGCGCCAAGGACACCGACGCGGCGTGGGTGGACTGCGTGATCGGCCATCTCACGTTGCGCGGGAAGGCCGCGCAGATGGTGTGGCCGAAGTCGTTCGGGGATTACACGGCGCGCGATGCCGCGGTATGGCGGAGCGTGACGCAGCTCGTGAGCCGCGACCAGGTGGGCGGCATCATCATGTCCGTCGGCTCACCGCTCGAGATCGCGTCGAAGCTGAACGATCTGCAGGCGATGAGCGATCTGCCGCTGATTGTCGGCGCGGACCTGGAGACCGGCGCCGGGTTCCGCGCGCGCGGCGGATATTTCCTGCCCAATGCGATCGACCTGGGGGGCGCGGTGAATTACCCGCCCTCGATGGCGCTCGGCGCGACCGGCGACACCACGCTCGCCTACGCCGAGGGGCTCGCAACGGCGCGCGAAGGGCGCGCGCTGGGCATCCAGAT
>JAYUMO010000437.1:0-6143 GCA_043762555.1 Gemmatimonadaceae bacterium
GCACCGGATCGAGCACCGCGCGCCCGCTCGCGGCGTCGCGCGTCAGCCGAAGCGAGAGCTCGGCGCCGCGGTGCCCCTCGGCGAGCGCCTCGAGCTCCATCGCGGCCTGCCCCTCGTACGACACGCGTTGGCGGATGCCGAGCACGGCCGCGGCCGCATCGAAGAGCCGCCCCATCGAGCTGGCGAGCGGCGCGTTGACCGCGCGCACGATCTGCGTTGCGGCCACCTCGCGCTCCCGCAGGTCCACGTTCCGGAGGGCGAGCGCGAAATCGTCCGAGTACTGCGGCGAGAGCGAGAGATATCCAAGCGCCACGCGCCAGGGCTGGCGGATCGCCGCATCCCCGCCGGGCAGGGGCGCGTAACGCAGCTGCGCGACCCGCTCGTAGCCCGTGAGGTCCGCGACCATCCATTCCGCCCCCCACACCCGGCCGTCATCGCCGTAGCCCGTGCCGTCGAAGGCGATGCCGAGCACGCGGCCGGTGACCCCGTGCTCCGCCATCACCGCCGCGATGTGAGCGTGATGGTGCTGCACGGCGATCGTGGGAAGCGCCAGCTCCTCCGCAATGCGTGTAGACAGATAGCCGGGATGCAGATCGCGCACCACCACCTCCGGCGCGATCCGGAAGAGCCGGCACTGGTGCTCGTACGTGGCGCGGAAGTGTTCCAGCGTCTCCAGGTTGTCGAGATCGCCGATGTGCTGGCTCACGTACGCCGCGCGGCCGTGCACGAGGGTGAAGGTGTTCTTGAGGTGCGGCCCCACGGCGACCAGCGGCACCGGGCTCTCCAGCGGCAAGGGCACCGGAAGGGGCGCGTAGCCCCGCGCACGCCGCAAGAAAGCCGGCGCGCCGTCCACTACCCGCAACACCGAATCATCGATGCGCGCCGCGATCCCGCGGTCGTGCAGCAGGAAGGCGTCGGCGATCGCACCGAGCCGCAGCACCGCCTCGCCGGGCTCGGCGGCGATCGGCTCCTCGCTGAGGTTGCCGCTCGTCATCACCAGCGGCCGTTGGACGCGATCCAGCAGCAGGTGGTGGAGCGGCGAGTACGCGAGCATCACCCCCACCCACGCCAGACCAGGCGCCACGCCGCCGGCGATCGGCGCGTCCTCTCGTCGCTGGAGGAGGACGATCGGGCGCTCCCGCGACGTGAGTAGCGCCGCTTCGGCCTCGCTCACGTGCGCGAGAGCGCGCACCTCGTCGAGCGAGCGCACCATGAGCGCGAGCGGCTTCTGATCCCGGTGCTTTCGGCTCCGAAGCCGGCGCACCGCTTCCTCGTTCGTCGCGTCCACCGCGAGGTGGAAGCCACCCACCCCGCGCACCGCCACGATCCACCCCGTGCGGAGCGCGTGCCCCGCGGCGCCGAGCGGATCCGCTTCCGCGCGACTCGGCTCGGCCGCGCCCACCGGGATCCAGCTCAGCCGCGGGCCGCACGCCGCGCACGAATTGGTCTCGCTATGGTGCCGCCGGTCCCCCGGCGTCTCGTACTCGCGGCGGCACGCCTCGCACTGGGTGAACGCGCGCATCGTCGTGCGCTCGCGGTCGTACGGCAAGCGCTCGATCACCGTGTAGCGCGGGCCGCAATCGGTGCACGTGATGAACGGGTAGCCGAAGCGGCGGTCCTTCGGATCGAAGAGCTCGGCTTCGCAGGCGGCGCACATCGCGACGTCCGCCGGCACCGGCTGCCGCCGCGTGGGATCGTGCGTGCTCTCGCGGATCTCGAAGCCCACGGCTCCCGTGGCGAGCGCCGGCGCCGAGGCCACCTGCTCCACGCGCGCGAGCAGCGGCGCCTCCGCGCGGATCGCGGTGGCGAACGCCTCGATCGCGGCGGCTTCTCCTTCGACGCGGATCTCCACGTCGCCCGATTGATTGCGCACCCACCCCGCGAGCCCGAGCCGCTCCGCGAGTCGGTGCACGAAGGGGCGGAAGCCCACCCCCTGCACGACGCCCGTGACGAAGAGCGCGCGCGCCGTCACCTCGCCGCTCGCCGCGGCGACGCCGGTGGGCGGGGTCACGGTGACGTTCACCGCCGTGCCAGCCAGGCAGCGGGCGACGCGCGCCGCACCGTCTCCCGCAGGAAGTCGTACCACTCCTCCATCCCCTCGCCCGTCACGGCCGAGGTGTAGAAGATGCGGATGAAGGGATTCGCGTCGCGCATGAGCTCCGTGGCGCGCGTGAGATCGAACTGCACGTGCGGCAGCAGGTCCAGCTTGGTGATCACCGCGTAATCGGACTCGCGGAAGATCTTCGGATACTTGGCGGGCTTGTCCTCCCCTTCGGCCACCGAGAGGAGCACCACCTTCGCGTCCTCGCCCAGGTCCCAGCTCGCGGGGCAGACGAGATTGCCCACATTCTCGATCACGAGGAGGTCGGTGTCGTCGAGATCCACCTCCTCGAGCGCGCGCTCCACCTGGCGCGCGTCCAGGTGACAGCCGCCATTCGTGACCACCGCCTGCACGAGCCGCGTGGTGTGCGCGGCGATCCGGTCGGCGTCATTCTGCGTCTGCACGTCGCCGGTGACGACCGCGATCACCATCTCGTCGCGCAGCGCGTCGAGCGTGTGCTCGAGCAGCGTCGTCTTCCCCGCCCCGGGCGAGCTCACCAGGTTGAGCGCGGGCAGCCCCACCCGCTCGCGGCGGAGGCGCACCGCGCGCGCGATCTCGTCGTTCTTCTCCATCACGCGCTCGCGAACGTCAATCACCCGGACGGCCATCGTCCACCTCCAAGTAGCTCAGTCGGAGTGCATCCCCGCGCACGCGGGCGATCACCGGCGTCGCGCCGGCGAAGGGCGGCAGCGCGAGCAACGTCTCCAGACAGAAGGTCAGGTTGTCGGGCTCGAGGCCGGCCTCGTCGCCGACCTCGAGCCCGACCGACACGAGTTGACCGAGTTGCTGTGCGTCGAGCCGCGCCTCGGCCATGCGACACACTTCGAGCGCGACGCTCATCTCATGCACAGATCGCCTCGGAGCGGGGTTGGCACGGGCAATCCCATGCTTCGAGCCGGCGCACCACGGTGGCCATCAGGTTATCAAGCCTGTGCTCGAGCGTTCGAGAGAGCCCGACCGACATCTCCACGCGCTCGGGCTGGAGCCCGATCGCGTACGCTTCATCGGGGAGCGTGCCGCGGAGCTCCGCCACCGCGAGCACGTCCCGCAGGTCCACTTGATGCGGCGACACCTTCATCGCCAGGTAGCGCGGGATCTCGTCGCGCGAGAGGACGATCGTCGTCCCCGGCGGCGCGCCGGTGTTGATCGCGTCGAGGAAGAGAAGCCGCTCCGCGCGCTCGATCTCTGGCAAGAGCGACATCCCCCAGGTGCCGCCGTCCACCAACTCCACCGTCGGCGGCAGCGCCCAGCCCTCGCGCAGCCGCTCGAGGGCGACGAGGCCAAGACCATCGTCCCCCATGAGCGGGCTTCCCAGCCCGATCACCGTGCAGCGCGGGGCGTCAGTCATCGACGAAGTCCTGATCCTTCGGGACGAACCGCCCGCCGCTGACGATCGACGAGATCGTCCCCGTCCGCTCCATGATCTCGGCGCGCAGGGTGAGGTACACGTGCAGTGGGACGAAGATCAGGAACACCCACGACAGCGCGTGATGGAGGCTGCGCGTCAGTTGGAGACCGCCGAGCAGGCCCGGCACCCAGTGGAAGAGTGTCCAGATGAAGCCGCCCGGATTCGACTGGCCGTACATCGCGAATCCCGTGGCCACCATCACCATCGCGACCGCGTACATCCCCGTGTACGACAGCTGCTGAAGCGGGTTGTGCCCCAAGTAATGAGGCGCCCGCTTCGTGTCGATCATCAGGTAGTACTTCACCATCCGGACGAGATTCGCCCAATCGCGCACGCGCAGCGGGAAGAGCGCCGCCAGACGTTCGTACTGGTTGCCGGCGACCAGCCAATATGCGCGCACGAGCGCCGTGGCGACGAGCACGCCGGCGGCGGAGAAATGCACGAGGCGCGTGAAGCCGATGTAATAGTGCGCGCTCGCCTCGCCGCCGGTGATGAACCACGGTTTGCCGATCATGAAGCCCGTGACCACGAGCGCGACGATCGAACCGGCGGCCGCCCAGTGCATCGCGCGGATCGGCCACTGCCAGAGATACACCCACCGATAGCTCCCGGTGGGCGGCGGCACCGGATGCGCCAGCGAGATAGGCCGCGGGCCCGGCGGCTGGCGCCCGAGGGCGTCGTCCACGCGCGGCGTCATTGCACCCTCACCTCGGCGAGCAGGTCGCCCTTCACGTCGATGACGTGGACGCCGCACGCCATGCAGGGATCGAAGCTGTGGATGGTGCGCAGGATCTCGAGCGGGCGCGCCGGATCGGCGAGCGGATGATTGTCGGTGAGGGCCGCTTCGTACGGCCCCATGACCCCCTGGGCATCTCGCGGCGAGCAGTTCCACGTGCTCGGCACCACGCACTGGTAGCGCAGGATCTTCTCGTTCTCGATGATCACCCAGTGCCCGAGCGCGCCGCGCGGGGCGTCCAGCCAACCGTAGCCCTTGGCCGACTTCGGCCAGCTCGACGGCTCCCACTTGGATCCGTCGAAGGTTTTCGTGTCGCCGCTCCTCACGCGGGTCACGAGCTGGTCGAACCACGTCTGCATCCGCTCCGCGAGCAACAACGTCTCGACGCCGCGTGCGGCGGTGCGGCCGAGGGTGGAGAAGAGCGCGGCCGGTCCGACGCCGAGCGTTGTCAGCACCATGTTCACGTTCTCCTGCACGTCCTTGTGCCCCGACGCGTAGGCCACGAGCATGCGCGCCAGCGGGCCCACCTGCATCGGCTTCCCGTCATAGCGCGGCGACTTCATCCACGTGTACTTGTCGAGCCCCTGTAGATACTCCCACGGCGGCTTCGGCCCGGTGTAGTTCGGGTTCGTCTCGCCGTCGTAGGGGTGCAGCACGGCCTTGTCACCGCCGGAGTACGAGTACCAGGAGCTCGTGATCCCCTCGGTCACCCCCGCGTGATCGTAGGGGTGCACCTTGGTGAGATCCTTGTCGAGGATCACGCCGCGCGGGAAGTAGAGCTTGTCGAGGTCCTTGATGCCGGCCTCGGGGAATTCGCCCACCGTGAGGAAGTTCGGCGTCCCGCCGCCGATCGACGCCCACTCCTTGTAGAAGCCGGCGATCGCGAGCAGGTCGGGGATGTACACCTGCTCGACGAAGGTCCTTGCCCGCGTGATCATCCCCTGGATCTCGGCGAGGCTCACCGAATTGATCGTCGAGGCGCTGTCCATGTTGATCGCCGACGCCATGCCGCCGACGAGGAAGTTCGGATGCGGGTTCTTCCCGCCGAAGATCGTGTGGAGGCGGATCACATCCCGCTGCCAGTCGAGCGCCTCGAGATAGTGCGCCACCGCGATCAGGTTCACGGCCGGCGGCAGTTTGTACGCCGGGTGCCCCCAGTAGCCGTTGGTGAAGATCCCCAGCTGTCCGCCCGAGACGAATGTCTTGAGCCGCTGCTGCGTCTCGGCGAAGTAGGTCACCGAATTCTTGGGCCAGGGGGAGATCTTGGCCGCGATCGACGCCGCATCCTTCGGATCGGCGGAGAGCGCGCTCACCACGTCCACCCAGTCGAGCGCGTGGAGGTGATAGAAGTGGATCACGTGGTCCTGGATGAACTGCATCCCGTGGACCAAGTTGCGGATGATGTTCGCGTTCTGCGGGATCGTGATGCCGAGCGCGTCCTCGACGGCCCGGCAGGACGCCACCGCGTGCACGACGGTGCAGACGCCGCAGATGCGCTGCGTGAACGCCCACGCGTCACGCGGGTCGCGGCCCTGCATTACCAACTCGATGCCGCGGAACTGGGTCGAGCTCGCCCACGCATCGGAGATCATGCCGTTCTCGGCTTGCGCCTCGATGCGGAGATGGCCTTCGATGCGGGTGATCGGATCGACCACGATCTTGGTCTTAGCCATCGCTCTTCCCTCCCGCGCCCGGAGCCGCCGCGGCCTCGCGCCGCCGCGACTGGATCTGATGGATGCCCGTGGCGGCGGCGTGCGCCGCGACGCCGGCCACCGCGCCGATCGCCAGGGCCGCACCCCACGTATCCGCCGCATGCTCCACGCCCACGCCGTTCACATCCGGCAGCCGCGTGTAGAAGGGGCTCATGGTGTCCCAGAAATGCCGCTCGGTGCAGCCGA
>JAYUMO010000438.1:0-5067 GCA_043762555.1 Gemmatimonadaceae bacterium
GGCGCTCACAACGAGATCGTGGTCCCCGACGAGAGCGTCTCCGATGCGCACGCGAAGCTGCAGCGGCGCGAGGGGGGCTGGTGGGTGGTGGACATGGACTCGACGAACGGCACCTATGTGGGCGGCAAGCGCATCGCCGGCGAGCAGCTACTGGTGGGCGCGCCGGACCTGCGGTTGGGCGGGGTGAAGTTCATCTTTCGGGCGGTGGACGCGCCGGACGCGGCGAGCGGAGGGCAGACGCGCGCGATCGCGACGCTGCGCGGATCGGAGCCGAAGGTGCGCGCGACGGCGAAGCAGGGTCCCGCCGGTGCGGCGGCGGTCACGCCGCCGCGCTCCAGTGCGGTGGCTACCAGAACGAAGACCCGGCCGGAAGGCAACACGGCGCCGAAACCCCGCAACGCGCCGGTGGTGGTCTGGATCCTCGCGGTGATGGCGCTCGGCGCGCTCGTGCTCTTCCTCCTCACGGGTCGATAGTGCAACTCGAAGTCGGACAGGCCACCAATACCGGGATGATTCGGCCGGGGAACGAGGATTCCTTCTTCACGGATCCGCCCAACGGCCTGTTCGTCGTCGCCGATGGCATGGGCGGCCACGCGGCGGGGGAGATCGCGAGCGAGATGGCGGTGCGCATCATCGCCGACGAGCTGCGGGCGGTGAAAGACATCGACGACACGGTGATCGTGCAGGTGAGCAATGCGATGAAGCGCGCCAACCTGGCGATCTTCGAGCGCACGCTCACCGAGGTGGACAAGCAGGGGATGGGGACGACGACGTCGCTGCTCATCCTGCGCGACGGGAAATATCTGATCGGTCAGGTGGGCGATTCGCGCGTCTATCTGCTGCGCGAGGCGGCGCTCCAGCAGCTCACCAAGGACCACTCGTACGTGCAGGAGCAGGTGGACGCGGGCTTCCTGACGCCGGAGCAGGCGCGCTACCATCCGTACTCGAACGTCATCACGCGCTGCGTGGGCGCGAGCGCGGAGGTGGAGCCGGATACCTACTCGGGGCAGGTGAAGGCGGGCGACACCTTCCTCGTCGCGAGCGATGGGCTCACCGGCATGGTGGACGACCGCCGGCTGCAGACGCTGCTCCAGTCGCGCGCGTCGGCGCAGAGAGTAGTGGAAGCGCTGATCTCGGAGGCGAATGGACGGGGCGGCCTGGACAACATCACGGCGATAGTCGTGCGCGTGATCGGGATGGACACGGATACGGAGATCACGCTGCAGACCGACGCCGTTACCAAGTAGCGAGTGGGAAAAAGGTTGTAGGGGGTGGCAGGAGGCTGGGACGATGGAAGGCGTGGCTAGTAGCGAGCGGGGACTGGACGGGCGCGCGTGGAGGCATCCATTCGCGTTTTTTGCATCAACGACGGGTGCGACGGCGAACGGCGAGTGCGAGGAGCGTTGCTGAGGTGAGGAGGAGAGGGAGAAAGGCAACGAAGAGCAAGACGGGGCGGCGACCGTTCAGGACGAGGAGGGGGCCGCCCATCGTGAGCACGAGGGTGAGGGTGGCGGTGGCCAGGGCGAGAGTGGGGAGTAGGCGGTGGGTGAGGCGCCAGGCGATCAGAGCGCCGGTCGCGACGGCGACGGCGCATTCGATCGTGGTCTCCCAGTTGTCGTGGGCGGCGTGGAAGCCGGAGGCGCGGAGTGCGATGCCCAGCGCCGTGGTCGGGAGAAGGGCGAGCCAAAGGAGGAGGCCGAACCGGAGCGCATCGGCCAGCGTCGGCTCGGCGGCGTCGTGCAGCTCGGCGAAGGCCCAGCCGGCGGCGGCGCCGGTGACGAGGGCGAAAGGAATGCCGCTCGCGAGTCGCCACCAGATCGGGACGATGATCATGGCGTGCACGGCGGCGAAGAGCGCGACCGCGGCGACGCCGACGAAGGCGCCGGCGACGATCGCCCGCCGGCGCGCGATCACTTCAGTCCGATGCGCTTCACCAGGTCGGCGAATCGCGGGTCGGCGCGCAGCGGCTCGAACCCGGGATCGAGGTGCAGGTAGATCAGTCCTGCCGAATGCGCCTCGAAGGCACGCTCGAGGGAGGCGAAAGCGCGGTCGAGGTCGCCGACGGCGGCGTAGCCCATCGCGAGGATCTCGGCGCGCATGTACTGATGGCGTGACTCTTCCTCCAGCCGCGCGAGGATCGCCTCCGCTTCGTCGCGCTGGCCGAGCGCCGCGAGGGCACGCACGATCATCGCGTCGTACGAACGCACGGATTTCTCGGTCGCCTGCGCGCGGCGATACCACGTGAGCGCGCCCTCCGGGTCGCCCTGCGCGAGATGCGCCGAGCCGATATAGTGCGGCGCGCGGATGCAGAGTTCGTCCATCTCGAGGGTGCGCAGGCCCTGCGCGATCGCGCCGGCGTAATCACGCGCGTAGAGGAGGAAGCGCGTGAGCCACTCGCTGTAGTGCACCGAGAGTGGATCGAGCCGCAGCGCCTTGCCGATCGTCTCGATGCCATCGCCGAGCCGGCCGACGAGCGGCAGCGCCGTGCCGTGCACGTAGTGCGCCTCGGCGTAGTTGGGGCTGAGCGCGACGGCGCGCGCGAGATGCCGCTCCGCGCCCGCGAAATCCCATTCGTGCCAGCAGAGCACCTTGCCGAGCGACGTGATCGCTTCGGCGAGATCAGGGTCGCGCTGCAGCGCGCGCTCGGCGGCGGCCTTGGCGCGCGGATACGCGTCGTGGGGCGCCACCCAGTCGTCGGCGAGATTGCACCAGACATCGGCGATGCCGTCGTACGCCTTGGCGAAATTGGGATCTTCCACGAGCGCGCGCTCGAAGAGCTCGAGCGCCTTCCGCAGCGCGGGCTCGGAGAGCTTCACGAAGAAGAAGCGTCCCTTCAGGTAGAGCGTGTAGGCTTCGAGGTTCTTCGTCGGCGCCACGATCTGCGCCGTGTCGCCGGCGAGGCGGAGCTTGAGCGCCTCCACGATCGCGCGCGAGATCTCGTCCTGCACCGCGAACACATCCTCCAGCTGGCGATCGTAGGTCTCGCTCCAGAGGTGGTAGCCGTTGTCGACGCTCACGAGCTGCGCGGTGATGCGGATCTTGTTGCCGACCTTGCGCACGCTCCCTTCGAGGACCGAGCTGACGCCGAGCTTCTCACCGATCTGCCGGACGTCCACCTCCTTGCCCTTGAACGTGAAAGAACTCGTGCGCGAGGCGACCTGCACGCCGGGAAGCTTGGCGAGCGCATTGATGATCTCTTCGGTCATTCCGTCGGAGAAGTATTCGTTCTCGGGATCGGCGCTCATATTCTTGAGCGGCAGCACGGCGATCGTCTTCGCGGCGCTCTTTTGGGCGCCATCCGTGGCGACGCGCTGGGGTCCGGTGCCGCTGTCGCGCGCGATCGCGCGCAGCGCCACAGCGAAGTCGGCGGCGGTGGGATAGCGGTCTACCGGCGTGCGCGCAAGCGCGCGGGTGACGGCGACGTCCACGGCCTCGGGCACATCGCGCGTGGTGCGCACTTTCGGGATCGGCGATACGAAGCGCTTCGCGATGATCGCCTGCGCCGTGACACCGGTGAAGGGCGGCTCGCCGGCGAGCATCTCGTAGAGCACGCAGCCGAGCGAATACAGATCGCTCCGGCCGTCGGTGTCCTGCTCGCCCGAAGCTTGCTCCGGACTCATGTACGCCGGCGTGCCGAGCGTGAGCCCGGTCTGCGTGATCGAGCGGCTCGTGCCCGACAGCGCCTTTCCGATGCCGAAGTCGGCGACCATCGCGGCGCCCTCGTGGAGCAGGATGTTCTCGGGCTTGATGTCGCGGTGGACCACGTTGTGACGATGCGCGTAGTCGAGCGCCGAGGCCACTTCGCGCGTGATGCGCAGCGCGTCGCCGAGCGGGAGCTGGCGCTCCTTGTCGAGCCGTTCGCGCAGGGAGCGGCCCTCCATGCTCGGCATCACGTAGAAGAGCAAGCCGTCCGCGTCGCCGGAGTCGAACACCGGGAGGATGTGCGGGTGCGTGAGGCCGGCGGCGAGTTTGATCTCGCGGAGGAAGCGCTCGGCGCCGATCTCGGCGGAGATCTCGGGGCGCAACACCTTGAGCGCGACCTGGCGGTCGTGGCGGAGGTCGTGGGCGAGGAAGACGACCGCCATCCCGCCCTCGCCCAATTCGCGGGATAGGGAGTAGCGGCCGGAGAGGCCCGTGGAGAGGCGGTCTTGGAGAGTGGACATCGGCGGGGAAGATGCAGCGACGCTCATTGAATGGCGAGCGCGAGGCGACAGAGAGTGGGAAACAGAGTGTAGAGGGTGTCAGGATGCTGGGACGATAGAAGGCGTGGACAAAGGCGAGTAGTCGCTGGACGGGCGTGGAGGGTCGGGACTCTGATCGGGGAAGGACCGTAAGTGCTACTCCGCCGCGGGCGCCGTGGCGAACGCGCGGAGGGCCTTCAACAATTGGGCATCCATGATCGCGAGGGCGCGGCGGCCCTTGTCAACCGTCGCAAGCTTCGCGTCGCCGGAGACGCCGGTGGTGCTGAATTCGGGGGAGTGGGGGTCGCGGGAATAGCCGCCGGGGCGGTAGCCGGGAGCGGGAGGGTCGAGGAGGCCGTGGTAGTCGGTGACGGCGCGGTCCATGTGCACGAGGTCGGGGCGGAGGGCGAGGATGATCGACGTCTCGAGCTCATCGGCGTGGCCGCCGGCTTTCTGCTGCTCGAGTTTCGCGGTCTCGTCGGTCTCGAGGTCGTTCCAGGAGATGACGAGAGTGGGGACGCCGCTGCGCGTGTGGAGCTCGCGCGCGGCGATCGCGAGGGGGAGGCCGGTGGAGTTCCGAATCCCAGTGTTGAGGAAGACGACGCGCTTCGCGCCGTGGCGCACGAGGGAGGCGGCCACTTCGTAGGCGTACTTCCAGAAGACATCGGGATCGGCGATATCGGTGCCGGGGAATTCGCGGAAGGCGGGGAACCAACCGGTGAGGATGGAGGGCGCGACGAGCACGTCGGTAGAGTCGACGGCGACCTTGAGCAAGTGCTCGAGCGTGATCTGGTCGGCGGAGAGTGGGAGATGCGGGCCGTGTTCCTTGGCGCCGGCGCCGACGGGGACGATCACGATCGGCGAGGACTTGAAGCGGGACTCGGCT
>JAYUMO010000439.1:0-7334 GCA_043762555.1 Gemmatimonadaceae bacterium
AGCAGGCCGAAAGTGAACAGCACCGACCGGCCTTCGATCCCAAGTCGTGCCTTGGCTTCCGCCGCGGGGGGCACGCGCGGACTGCCGTGCGGGATCAGGTCGATCTTGGAGCCCGGCACACCGTACCGGTCGCGGAGCAGCGCCGCGCCGTGGCCGCTCATCACGATGAGGCGTTCCGACAGAGTGGCGAGCTCCTCCATGACGCGCCGCTGAGCATCGCTCGGCTCGCCGAGCACGGTATGGAGGGTGCTGACGATCGGCATGCGGAGCGCGCGCAGCATCGTGAGAAGGTGGCTGCCCGCTTTACCGCCGAAGATGCCGTATTCGTGCTGCACCGACAGCACGTCCACCGCGTTCACGTTCAGGAAGTCCGCGGCGCGGAGGTAGGCGTCGCTGTCGTTCTGCGGGAGCTCGAAGCGCACCTCGGGGGGGTACGCGTGCCGGTGTCCGGCGTCGTTCATCGCCACGACGATGCGCTCGAGCCGGGGGAACTCGGCCGCGATCGCGTTGGAGAGATCGGTGGTGAACGTGGCGATCCCGCAGTGGCGCGGGAGGTACGTGCCCAAGAAGGCGACGCGCGCGGTGCGTCGCGTCAACGGGACCGGCGCGCTTTCTTCTTCCTCTCCGGGATGTACTCGAGCAGGTCACCGGGCTGCACGCCGAGCGCACCGCACAGCCGGGCGAGCGTGTCGGCGGTGAAGCGGCCGAAGCGCAGCTCCGGGTCGGCCAAGCGATAAGCCGTGGGCGCGGTGAGGCCGGTCAACTGCGAGAGGTGGTACGGCGTCCAGCCCCTGCGTTTCAGGAGCTCGGCCAGGCGGAAGCGGATCATGATGAAGATGGCGAGGTCGTGGGGATAATAGGAGGCGTAATCACTGGAGGTAATAATAATACGACACGTTACTAATCTCCAGGGGTGCGGAGCTCAAGGAGTGTTGTCCATCGTGCGGGCGACCCGCCACTCCCCGCCCTCCTTCCGCCAGATCTCGAGGAACCGCCGCTCGAGCAGCTGCGCGGCGCCTCCATCGCGCGGCGTGATCGAGATCGTGAGCGAGCCGCGCGTGTACGCGAGATCCCCCGCGACGACAAGCTCGTCATTCACGACGGTCAGCTGCCCGGCGAACTTCTGCATGAATGTCCGGAGCCGCGTCTCGGTCTCCGCGTAGCTCTCGGGCGCCGCCCCCTGGCGCGTCTTCACCAGGTCCGCGCTGTAGCAGCGCATGATGCCGTCGACATCGCCCGCGTTGTACGCGTCGATGAAGCGCCTGACTTGCTCACGGATGGCGTCGAGGTCAGTCATATTCACCCGCTGGTGAAACGGAATCGCCGCGCAGCAGAAAGAGCAAGACCCGGCGCTTACTACCTCTTGGGATGGATGGCGAGCGACCTCTCCGCTCGAGCGTGAACTGGAGTGACGTTTGGTCCAGGCACTCGGGCGGCCAGGATTCCGGCACCACGGCGCCGAGCGCGGTCGCGAGAGCAGGCGCGCCATCCAGCGCGGAGCGCGTCATCTCCGCGGTGGCGGGGACGATCTCGAGCCGGCTGGTAACGATCAGACTCGACAATTTCTCGAGTTCGTTAGCCCGGCAGCCCGACCGGCTCGCACCGGACCTCGGTCTTCACCGAGCGGGCGATGAAGCACTCCTCATGCGCGGCGTGATGCATCGCGATGACATCGTCCGCCGTCGGGCGCCGGTCGCCGCTGAAACGCACGTCAGGCCTGAGCGTGACGCGAGCCATCGCCTGCTTGCCAGCCGCGTCCTTGCCCAGCACCCCGACCGAGGAGTCGCGGTAGCTGTCCACCACGAAGCCCCGCTTGGCGGCGATGGAGAGGAACCAGAGCATGTGGCAGCTGGACAAGCTGGCGACGAACGCTTCCTCCGGATCGACCGCCGCCGCGACCGAAAGCGGCAGCGGGACGACGTGCGGCGAGGCGGACGCCGGCACCTCGATGCCGCCGTCGAACAGCCAGCGGTGTGCCCGGCTATAGCGATTGTCGGTGAACGCCGCGCCGTCGCGGCTCCACTCGATCACTGACGTGTACTCTGCCACGCGCGCGCCCTCCCTCGCCGAACGCTATTGCTCCGCCGCGGACGCCGGATAGTTCGGGCGCTGCTTCCCTTCCGCGGCCAAGGCGCGCTGCCGCGCCATGTACCGCGCGAAGATATCGATGCGCTCCTCGGCGTCTGGAAGCGATCCGACGACGCGCTCCACATTGCTCATGTAGTCCGGATACTTCGACGTCGCGCGGACCTCGGCGAGGAATGGGCGCAACTTCGCGTAGAGCGCGATGTGCTCGGTGTTGGCCGCGTTGAACATGTCGGCGGGGATCGCGCCTTGGAGAACGAGGGCCGCGGCCATGTCCCAGTAGCTCGTCACCATGCGATAGGGCGCGCTTTCGTGCCCGGGGCCGAGCCAGGTGGCCAACACCTCGCGCGCCGAGGCCGGATGATACTCGAACGCGAACCACGCGCGCGCCTGGCGCAGCGTCGCTTCGGTCCGCAGCTCGTAGAGCTTGAGCAGGATCCCGGCCGCGTTGGACGGATCGAGCATGGGGTCCTCCAGAGGAGCGTTCTCAGCCATGATGCTCGCTACCGCGCGCGACGGCGAGGCTTACCGGTGGGATCGAAGCCGATGAATTCATAGTACCGGTCCCGCGGCTCCATGGTCCATCCGCCGCCAGCGCGGTCTGTGCTCGTCGAAGCGGCCGAAGTACAGATGGCCGAGCATGAGCCCCGTCGTCGCGATGGCGACGTCGATCCAGTACGTATCGGTGCGCCACATCAGCGGCGCACGCTGAGCAGGTAGATGATGAGGAGCACGACAGTCACGGAGTCGACGACGACGGAGACGCCCACCTGCTGCGCGAGATACCTCTTGCCGTGCGAGAGCACCAAGCCGGTGGTCACGAGAGGTCCTTTCGAAAGAAGCGCAGACTGCCCGCGTCGGCGAAGCCGAGTGCGCGATGTGCCGCCGCACTGATCTCATTGTCCGGTCGCGTGTCCGACGCGAACTCGATGCAGCCCTGGTCCCTCGCCCACTGCTCGGCGGCCGCCACCAGCGCGCGCCCCACACCCCGGCGTCGCGCCTGCGGCACGACGTACCAGCCTTCAAGGTAGCCGACTCGATCGCTCGAGCAGTCCTCCGCGCGCGAGCGGATCGAAAGTTCGGCGAAGCCGAGCGCGCTCCCCGCTTCATCTTCGGCAATGAGAACGACCAGCGGCTCGCTCGCCTGTCCGGCGAAGAACCGGTCGATCTCGCCGCGATGCTCCGCTTCCGAGCCGTGAGGCCAGAGCGCGTACCGCATCTGAAGCCAAGGTGCGGCATCGCGCCGATGAGCCGGTCGTACAGTGACCATGTGGCGCTGTTGCTAGGATTGCGACTCGAGCTCGATGCGGTCGAAGACGACCGTCGCCTCATGGCCGCCTACGGTCGAGCGCTCGGCAACGCGAACACGAAGATCGTCGGCGCGCCGCTCTGCCCGAAATAGATGCCGCTCCGGCCGGAGGTGGTCGCGACGTACTGCCGCCCCTTCACCGCGTAGCTGATGATGCCGCCGCCGATCCCGCCGCCGGTCTGGAAGCGGCAGAGCTCTTTCCCCGTGCGGGAGTTGAACGCGACGAAGTCACCGGTGTTCTCGCCGGCGAAGAGCAGGCCGCCCGCGGTCGTCGTGACCGCCCCCACCATCGGCTTGGGCGACCGATAACGCCACTTCACCGCGCCGGTGGCGGCGTCCACCGCGGTGATCCACCCCTGCGAGGTCGAGTCGAAAATGATCTCGCCGCCCATATACAATTCCCCGGCCGCGAAGCGCACGCTGTCGGCGAGCTTGAAGATCGTGCACCAGTCCACGGCCGACGTGAAGAGCAGCCCCCCGCCGGGTCGTACGCCGGGCCGTTCCACTCCACGCCCCCCAGCACGCCCGGGCAGACGCGGACCCCCGCGCGGGTGACCGGCTCGCCCACGTTGAGCCGCGTGGTCACGGCCGTCTCGTACAGTGATTCATGGCTGCGGCGGTCCACCGGGCGAAGCATCCCGTCCTTGCCGACGGTGACTACCACGTCGTGCGCGCGCCCACCGCGCTTCACCGTGATGAGCGGGCTCACCTGCGTGACGTCCCAGTCGTGCGGATCGCGCGGCACCATCTGCTTGTACCAGCGCAGCGCGCCCGTGCGAACGTCCAGCACCACCACCGAGTTGGTGTAGAGATTCAGCCCCGGCCGGAGCGCCATCGGCAGATCGGGCGCCGGATTCGTCACCGCCACGAACAGATCACCGCTCGCGGCGTCGAGCGTGGGCGCCGTCCACACGCCGCCACCGCCCACCGGCAGGCCGGGCGCATTCTGCCACGTGTCGGCGCCCGGTTCTCCCGGCCGCGGGATGGTGTGGAACTTCCAGACGAGCGAGCCGTCGGTCACGCGGAAGGCGCCGATCCACCCCTGCACGTTGAGCTCGCTCCCGGCGGGGCCGATGATGACGAGATCCTCGAAGAGGAGCGGCGCCATGGTGATCTGCTCCCCCGCGGCGGGGTGCGCCACCTGCCGCGCCCACAGGAAGCGGCCGGTCGCCGCGTCGAGCGCCATCAGATACCCATCGAGCGTGCCGCGAAAGAGATAGCCGTCCTTGATCGCGACGCCGCGATTGTTCGACCAACTAAATCCGTCGCGCGGCTCCCACGTGTGCCGCCAGCGCTCCTGACAGGTGGCCGCGTCGATGGCGATCGTGAGCCGAGCGGTGGTGAGGTACATCGTCCCCTGCCACACGAGCGGGCCGGTCACGAAGGTCTCCACCGTGCCGATCTGGAAGGCGCACACGGCGTGCAGCCGCGAGACGTTCGCGGTGGTGATCTGGCGCAGCGGCGCGTGGCGTGTCCCCGAGAAGTCGTGCGTGTTGTAGAGCCAATCGGTGCTCTTCGCGGCGTTCGTCAGGTCTGATTGCGAGGGGCCTTTGCCGGTGGGCGTCGCACCGGGCGCGAATCCATTCCGGGAGGGGATGTACGCGAGCACGTCTACATAGGAGCTCTCGGCGAGCGACCCGGCGGCCGGTCGAGGCATCGTCGTGCTGAGCACGCGATAGAGGTCGTGCGCCGTGCGTCCCGGCGCGGACCACTTGTTGGTGAAGGCCGGACCGGCGAGCGCGGGCCCGACCGCCCCCTCGAGCTCGGCGCCGTGACAGGTGGCGCAGAAGGCGCCGTAGATGCGACGCCCGTGCTCCGCTTGCTGCGGACTGAAGACGCCGGGATTTGGCTTTTCCGCCGGCGCCTGCGCGCTCAGGGCGGTGGGCACGAAGCTGCCACCAGCAACCACGAACATAAACACGAGGGCACGGGCGATCCTGGCGCAGATCATAAGCTCTCATCCTCATGTGTTCGGGGACTTCGATGTTCTGCTCGACCGGCGCGTCGAACGTGCGGCGCGCGGGCGAGGCGCGCCAGCGCGACCCAACGCACAGGATCGGCCCTGGGCGGCAAGGGGCCACGTCGGAGGGTTCCATCGCACTTCCCGCCCTACGGCGTGGACTGCATCTTCGTGGCGCAGCCGGCACCATAGTCGGCCCGCAGTCCACTGCTCGGAGGCATCCCATGCTCAGCGTCATCCTGCTCGCCGTGGCCGGCCATCTGGCCGTCGCGCCGATGGACACCACCGTCAACGACGTCACGCTGCCCAGCACGGTCGAGGTCGCCGGCCAGAAACTGGTCCTGAACGGCGTGGCGACCCGCAAGAAAGCCATCTTCAAGGTGTACGTGGCGGGGCTGTACCTGGCCGCCAAGTCCACCAACGCGGATTCCGTCCTGGCCGCCGACGCCCCCCGCCGGATGGTCCTGCAGTTCGTGCGCGATGTGGGCAAGGAGAAGATGTGCGACGCGTGGAACGAAGCGCTCGCGGATAACACCCCCGACGCCTCCGCCCAACTCAAGGCCGAGTTCACCACGCTCTGCGGCTGGATGGACGACATCAAGGAGAAGGAGCAGATCGTGTTCACCTACGTGCCGGGCACGGGCACCGAAGTGAGCGTCGCCGGAAATGTGAAGGGCACGACGGCGGGCAAGGACTTCGCCGATGCCGTTCTCAAGGCGTGGATCGGCCCGAAGCCGGGCCCGGGCGGGGGCTTCAAGAAGAACGTCCTGGGAACGAAGTAACGGATGCCCGAGGTCGAAGAGCGGCCCGGCCACGCGGTGAAGCGCACGCTGGCCGCGGCGCTCCGCGACATCCGAACGAGCTGGATCAAGTTCGCGGCGGCCGATGTCCTCTACAAGGCGATCGCGTTCGCGGTGTTCCTGCCGCTGATCGGTGTGCTCGCCCGCTTGCTCATCGCGCGCAGCGGCAGTGCCGCGCTCGCCGACGTCGACATCGTCCGGTTCCTCTTCACGTCGCGCAAGGGCATGGTCGGGCTGATCATCATCAGCGCGCTCGTCACCGCGGTCGCCGCTCTCGAGCAGGCATGCCTGATGACGATCGGGCTCGGGAGGGAACGCGGCACACGCCTTCGCGTTCGCGACGCCTTCGCCCACGCCACATTTCGTTCCTGGGCGATCCTTCGCCTGACCGCGATCCTGGTCGTCCGCCTCCTGCTTATCGCGCTTCCCTTCGCCGCCGCGCTCGGCGCGGCGTATTGGTTGTTGCTTCGCCGGTACGACATCAACTACTACCTGACCGCCCATCCCCCCGAGTTCTGGGCCGCCGTCTCGATCGCCGGCGTGCTGATCGCCTTGCTCGCGATGGCGCTCGGGAAGCGGATCGCGAGCTGGATCCTCGCGTTGCCGATCGTCGTCTTCGAGAACGTGTTCCCCCTGCTCGCCTTCGGCGAGAGTGCTCGCCGAATGGAGGGCCGCCGGATGGTCGCCGCGCTGTCGCTCGCCACGTGGGGCGCGGCGTCGATCGGGGTGACGTGGCTGGCGACGAATATCCTAGAGGCGCTCGGTCGGGCGATCGCGCCCGCCTTCGGCTCAACGATGGCCGGGATGTTCCTGTTCATCGGCTCCTACGCCGTGCTCTGGCTGGCCGCCTTCGTCGCGATCGGTGTGCTGACGGCCGCCCTGCTCGCGCAGATCATCGTGAGACTCTACGTCGACGCCGGACTGACAGCCGCCGTGAAGTTGCCGCAGCCGTTCCATGGCGAGCTGGAGATCGAGGGGCGGCACCTGAGGATCTCGTGGCGGGCCCTGATCGCCGGCCTCACGGTGACGGTGATCGCCGCATCCTTCCTCGCGAACGTCCTCCTGAAGGCGACGTGGACCGACCATCCGGTGCTCGTTTTCGCGCACCGCGGTGCGTCCAGTGAAGCCCCCGAGAACACACTCGCTTCCTTCCGCCTCGCCGGCGAACAGCACACGGACT
>JAYUMO010000440.1:0-3283 GCA_043762555.1 Gemmatimonadaceae bacterium
TCTCGCAGCGCGTGCCGGGCTCCCGGCCCATGTAGGGCGTTTGGCACTTGTCGCACACGGTGCGACCGGCGAGTCGGCGCACGAGCTCCTCGTCCTCCACGTTGAAGACAAGCACCGCGTCGAGACGCCGTCCGAGCTCGGTGAGTACCCGAGCGAGGCCCCGGGCCTGCGGCACCGTGCGCACGACGCCGTCGAGCACCACGCCCTGGGCGGCCTCGGGCTTGGCGAGCGCCTCCTTCATGATGCCGAGGATCACATCGTCGGGGACGAGGTCGCCCCGATCCATGAACGCCTTGGCGGCGAGTCCCTGCGGCGTCCCCTCACGCACCGCGGCCCGCAAGATGTCGCCGGTCGCGAGCTGGGGCACGCCCAAGTGGGCGGCGAGGCGCGCGCCCTGCGTTCCCTTCCCCGCGCCCGGCGGGCCCAAGAGGAGGAGGTTCATAGTGATGACGAGAATATGCGGGGTGGCACGCACCCCCGCGACCGGCAGCAACCGGGCGCGGCTGTCGGCGAAAACTAGAAGCCGGTCGCGGCGCGCCCGCGGAACCGCACGCGGCCCTTCTTCATGAAGGTGTCGTACTTCCGCAGCAGGAGATGTTGCTGCAGCTGCGCGAGCGTGTCGAGGCCGACGCCGACCACGATCAGCAGCGATGTGCCGCCGAAGCGGAAGGGCACGTTGATCGCGTCCGAGATGACGATCGGGAGCAGCGCCACCGCGGTCAGGAAGATCGCCCCGGGCAAAGTGATCCGCGTGACGATCCGCTCGATGTACTCCGCCGTCTTCGCGCCCGGCTTCACCCCCGGGATGAACGCGCCCTGCTTCTTCAGGTTCTCCGCGATGTCCACCGGATTGAAGATGATCGCCGTGTAGAAGTAGGTGAAGAACAGGATGAGCAGCGCCTCGAGCAGGAAGTACCAGACCGTGCCGGGCTGGAGATATTCGACCATCGCTTGCAGCCACGCGAACTTGAACACCTGCGCCAGGAGGCCCGGGACGACGACGACCGTCTGCGCGAAGATGATCGGCATCACGTTCGCGGCGTTGAGGCGGAGCGGGATGAAGTTCTTGGCCGACTCGCGCTGCCGCCCGCGCGCCATCGTGCGTTGGGGGATCTGGATCGGCACGCGGCGCGCCGCCACCGTGATCGCCACGGTGAAGCCGACCACCGCCACCATGATCAAGGCCAAGGCGAACAGCTGCACGAGCTTGATCGCGCCCGTTGCGATGAAGCCGTAGGTCTGTCCGATACTCGGCCAGATCCGCTCGACGATCGAGAAGAAGATGAGCAGCGACGCCCCGTTCCCGATGCCGCGCTCGGTGATCTGCTCGCCGAGCCACATCACGAATACCGCGCCGGCGGTGAGGAAGAGCACCATCTGCATCTGGAAGCCGAAGGTGGGATTAAGCACCGCCCCCGCCTGGCCCATCGTGAACTGCGTGTAGCCGGTGGCCTGCAACACCGCGACGCCCACCGTGAGGTAGCGCGTCCACTGCGTGATCCTCTTCCGGCCCTCTTCCTCGCGCTGCATCTTCTCGACGGTCGGCACCACGGCGCCGACGATCTGGAACACGATGCTCGCCGAGATGTAGGGCACGATGCCCAGCGCGAAGACGGTCGCGCGCGAGAGCCCGCCGCCCACGAACAGGTCGTAGAGGCCGAGCAAGGGGGCGCCGCCCTTCGTGTTCTGGAAGAAGGCGACCAGCGCGTTGACGTCGATCCCCGGCGCGGTGATGTGTCCGCCGATCCGGTAGACCAGCAACGCGAGGAGCGTGAAGCCGATCTTGGACTTCAGCTCCGGGGTCTTCCAAATACCGGCGAAGGCGGCCGCGGGATTGGTGTTCGACATGCTACTCCTCGATGCGGCCCCCGGCCGCCGCGATCGCGTCACGCACCGTCGCGCTCATCTTGATGCCGCGCACCGTGACGGCGCGCGTGATCTTCCCGTTCGCGAGCAGCTTGGCCGGCCCTTTGGCGGTGCGAATGAGCCCGGCCTTGGCCAGCGTTTCCCGCGTCACCTCGGTCCCCGAGGGGAGCGCGTTCAGGTCGCCGAGCCGCACGATCTGCGACTCCACGCGGAAGGGATTGGTGAAGCCGCGCTTCGGCAGCCGGCGCGTGAGCGGCATCTGGCCGCCCTCGAAGCGCGGCTTGCCGCCGCCGTGGCCGTGATGACCCGAGCGCGCCTTGATCCCCTTGTGTCCCTTGCCCGAGGTCTTGCCGGTGCCCGAGCCCGGACCGCGCCCGAGCCGCTTCCGCTCGCGGTGCGAGAAGGGCGCCGCGTGCAGGTTGTGCAGGCCGAGGGAGCCGATCTTCACCTCCGTCTCCGGCGCGGCGGGCTTCGACGCGGACGTCCTCGTGCTCTTCGACTTCGTCGTGGTCTTGCGCTTGGTCTTCGTCGCTTTCTTGGCCATGGTCATCCCTTCACCGGCGTCACCTTCACCAGGTGACGCACGCGCTTGATCTGTCCGCGGAGCGACGGCGAATCCGTTTTCACGACGACGTCCTGATGATGCTTGAGGCCGATCGCCTCGAGCGTCTGCTTCATCCGCCACGAATGGCCGATGCCGCTGCGCACTTGCTCGATGCGGACCTTCCCCTTGGTGACCGTATTGGCCGCCGTGACCGTGGGACCGCGGCCCGGATGCCAGACGAATGTGCGCGCCATTAGACGGCCTCCTTCGACTTCGCCCGCGACTTGTATTGCAAGCTCGACACCTCGATCTCGCGCTCGCGCGCGATTTGCTCGACGGTGGTGAGATGCATGAGCCCGTGCAGCGCCGCGCGCACCATGTTGTGCGGATTCGTGGAGCCGAGGCTCTTGGTGAGGATATCGGTGATCCCCGCGCACTCGAGGACCGCGCGCACCGCACCGCCGGCGATCACACCGGCGCCCGGCGCCGCGGGCTTCATGAGGACGCGGCCCGCCCCGTGCTCACCCACGATCTCGTGCGGGATGGTGCTCCCGGTGCGCGGGATGTGGTGGAGCGTGCGGCGCGCGGCGTCCACCGCCTTGCGCACCGCTTCCGAGACCTCGTTCGCCTTGCCGGTGGCGACGCCGACGTTCCCCTGCCCGTCGCCCACCGCGACGAGCGCGTTGAAGCTGAAGCGTCGGCCGCCCTTCACGACCTTGGCCACGCGATTGATCGCGATCACGTTCTCGACGAGATCGCTCCCTTCGCGCTCGCCGCCGCGACCATCGCCGCGGCCACGGGAGTCGCGTCCGCCGCGTCCCGGCGCGCCACCGGGACCGCCGCCGCCGGGCGCGCCCCGGCCCCGACCGCCAC
>JAYUMO010000441.1:0-4891 GCA_043762555.1 Gemmatimonadaceae bacterium
GGAACAAGAGCCGAGCGCGGATTTACGCGGATACAAAGCCGGATCGCTCCGAGAGCGGGGAGGGGCCATCGCTCGAGTCGAGTCGTTGTCTTGTTGCTAACAACAAATACAACCCTCTGCCGGCGATCGATGACCCTTCCCGCCTCTCGGAGCGATCTGGCCGTTCATCCGCGTAAATCCGCGCTCGGCTCTTGTTCCCACTCTCCACTTTCGCAAGGCCGGCCGCCGGCGCGCTATTCTCGGCCCGCCACGAGGGAGTAGGCGACGTCGCCCACGATCTGCAGACTGCGCTGCGAGACCCTGTCGAAAGTGTCGCGCGTCGTGTGGTGCTCGGGGTAGTCGAGGTCGAGGACATCGATCACGCGCAGCCCGGCATCGAGCAACGGGAGGTGATCGTCCGTCACCGCCCCGCCGGGAGTGGGCACGAAGACCGCCGCGTAGCCGAGCTGCGCCGCCCGTTTCCAGACGAGCGCCACCACCTCGGGCGCGCGCTGCACCGAGTTCTCCTCCTCCGTGAAGCGCGTGTCCCGCTTGCCGATCATGTCCCAGAGCACGCCGTAGAGCGGGCGGTACGCGGAGTCCGGGAGGTGCTTCGCGAAGTAGTTCGAGCCCAGGAGCACATCGCGGCCGTCGACGAAGGAGCCGTAGTCCTCACCGTCCACGAACAAGAGGTCGACGCCGACCGTAGGCGGCATCCGCTTGAGCGCGTCGGCGAGCGCGACGAACATCGCCGTCCCCGAGGCGCCATCGTTCGCGCCGGGCATCGGCGCGGTGCGCCGATCGGCGCGCTCGTTGGGTCCGTCGGAGAGGGGCCGCGTGTCCCAGTGCGTGACGTAGAGCACCCGCTGCGATTCCGCCGGGCGGAAGCGCGCGAGGATGTTGCGCAGCGGGAGCGTGTCGCCCTGCGCCGTCACGTGGGTGAAGCGCTGCTCGAGCACGGTGTCGGCGGTAGCGCGCAGGCGCGCGACGAGCCAGTCCCCGGTGCGCCGGTGGCCCGGCGATCCGGGCACGCGCACCCCGAAATCGAGCTGCGTCTTCACGTAGCCGAGCGCCGCGGCGCCGTCGAAGGGCGTGCGCGCGCCGGATTCGGGGCGGCAACCTGCGAGGAGAACGCAGGCGAGCGTGAGGAGGAGGGACCGGCGCACGAGGAACCCGTGAGAGGGGTCGGGGGAAGATAGCGGGTGATCGACCGCGGCCACAGCGATCGGCCGGCGGATGGCCGCCGACGCCGGCACGCCCTACATTACTCCCCATATGCGCTTTCGCATCCTCACGCGCTATGTCCTCCGCGAGCATGTCGGCCCGCTCGTGTTCGCGCTGTCGGCGCTCACGACGCTGCTGCTGCTCAACCAGGTGGCCAAGCAGTTCGGCAACCTGGTGGGGAAGGGGCTGTCCTGGGGTGTGATCGGCGAATTCTTCCTGCTCACCTTGCCCTTCATCATCGCGATGACGCTGCCGATGGCGGTGCTGGTCGCGGTGCTCTACGCCTTCAGTCGCTTCTCGGCGGAGAATGAGGTGACCGCGCTGCGCGCGAGCGGCGTGTCGATGATGGGCTTGGTGCGCCCCGTGCTCGTGGCGGGGATCGTGGTCGCCGTGGCGAACTTGCTCTTCAACGACCAGGTGCTGCCGCGCGCGAACCACCGGCTGCGCTCCCTGCAAACGGACATCGCGCGCAAGAAGCCGACCTTCGCGCTGCGGGCGCAGGTGATCAACGAGGTCATGCCGGGGCGGCTCTTCCTGCGCGCCGGGCGATTGGACGAGGCGACGAGCGGGATGCGCGAGGTCACCATCTTCAATTTCGACGACCCGACGCGGCGGAAGACGATCTACGCCGACAGCGGGCGGATGGAGCTCACCCCCGACCAGCGCGATCTCGTGCTCACGCTGCACGACGGCTACATGCAGCAGATCCCGCAGGCGAACCTGGGGGAGTTGCAGCGGCTCTACTTCACCACCGATCTCGTGCGCGTGCGCAACATCGGGAACAAGTTTGAGGAGACCTCGAAGGACACGTACAAGTCCGAGCGTGAGATGTCGGTGTGCGAGATGGATTCGATGTATCAGAAGGCGTACCACGAGGAGAAGGTCGCGCGCGCGGATTTGGAGGGGACGATGCTGGCCGCGGTGCACTTCGCGGCCACCGGGGAGCACGCGCCGGCGGTGCCGGAGCCGCGCCCGCTGACGCGGCGCACGCTGGGGTCGCTGTACTGCCGTCTGGTGAAGCGGATCTCGCCGCGCGTCGAGCCCGCGGAAGCGGCCGAGCCGCGCGCGTCGCAAACGCCGCAAACGCCGCGAGCAAGGCAAATGCCGCAAACGCCGGTGAAGCGTCCCCCAATGCCCGGGCTGCCCCCCGCGCAGAGCGGGACGACGCGCGTGCCGCCTCGCTCGCCGAGCTCCGGCGGTTATCGCGGCGCGCCCACCGTCTACGTGAATCCGGGGGGCCCGCAGCAGCAGGGGACGACGGCGGCGAAGACCTTCGCACAGACCCTCGCCCGCGTGGAGATCGCCGGCGCGCGCGTCAACGACGCGCGGACCACCGCCAGCCGCTACGCCGTGGAGATCCAGAAGAAATTCGCGCTCGCGGCGGCGTGTGCCGTCTTCGTGCTCCTCGGCGCGCCGGTGGGGCTGCGCTTCCCGCGCGGCGGCGTGGGCATGGTGCTCGGCGTGAGCATCGGCGTGTTCGGCCTGTACTACGTGGGACTCGTCGCCGGCGAAGCGATGGCCGACCGGCTCGTGCTGACGCCCTTCTGGGGGATGTGGATGGCGAACGTGCTGTTCACCGTCACCGGGCTCGTGCTGATGGCGCACATGCAGCGCTCGGGGGCGACCGCCCGCGGCGGCGAGTGGCGCGAGGCGCTCCAGGCGGCGCGTGAGCGGCGCGCGGCGCGGCGCGCGGCGCGGCGCTCGCGCGAGGCGGCGCCGTCGGAGGTCGCGTGAGGCTGTTCGCGGGCGTACGCCCGCTCGACCGCTACGTCATGAGCGAGTTCTGGAAGATCTTCATCACCACCGCGCTCGGATTCCCGATCCTGGTGATCATCATCGACGTCGTGGATCACCTGGAGAAGTACTTGAACCGGCATCTCACCGCGAAGCAGATCGCGCTCAGCTATCTGTATTGGATCCCCGACTCGATGTTCCTCGTGCTGCCGGCGGCGGTGCTCTTCGCCACCGTCTTCTCGATCGGCGCCTTTACGCGGCATTCGGAGATCACGGCGGCCAAGGCGAGCGGCGTGAGCTTCCACCGCATGGTGCTGCCGATCTTCGCCGCGTCGTCGCTCGTCATGCTCCTCGCGCTCGGACTCGGCGAGCTGGTGCCGGTCACGAACGCGAAGCGCGACCAGATCATCGAGGACCACAGGTACCGCCCGGGGCAGAACCGCTTCAATTTCGCCTATGCGGCAAGCGAGGGGCGCGTCTACAAGGTGGGGACCCTGACGCTCGAGCGGCGCACGATCGATGGCCTGGAGATCGAGCGGAAGGGGGTGAGCCCGGAGTATCCGACGATCCTCATCGCCGCGCGCGCCGCCCAGTGGGACAGCCTGACGGGGCGCTGGACGCTGCAGAGCGGCACGCTGCACATCGTCCCCGACTCGGCGCGGGATTTCGCGTTCGGCTTCGACAGCCTGTACGACGCCAAGTTCACGGAGGCGCCGGTGGACCTCACGGCGCTGCCGCGCCTTCCCGATCAGATGCGCTTCGCCGAGCTGCGCCGCTTCATCCATTCGGCGGAGCGGTCGGGGATGAACGTGAACGAGCTTAAGGTGGAGCTCTCGCTCAAGCTCGCGATCCCGGTGACCTGCCTGATCATCGCGCTCTTCGGCGCGCCGCTCGCGACGAGCACGCAGCGCGGCGGCACGGCGCTCGGCATCGGCGTGAGCCTCGCCACCACGATCCTCTTCCTCATGCTCATCCAGATCACCAAGGCGGTGGGCCAGGGCGGCGTGATCCCGCCCTACCTCGCGGCGTGGCTCCCCAGCCTGCTCTTCGGCACGGTGGGCGCGGTGCTGCTGACGCGGGTGCGCACGTGAGTCCGGGCGCGGCGCAGCGGGCGTCACGGCCGACGGCTTCCTTCGCCGTGCCGCAGCGCACGGCGATCATCTTCTTTCGCCAGATGGCCCGGTGGGCGGGCGGCCTCTTCGGTGAGATCGGCCTCCGCGTCCTCTTCGCCGTGGATATGCTGCGGGGGTTCATCACCGAGCCGCGCACCTGGATGCCCCAGACGATGCGGCAGATGCGCAACGTCGGCATCGACTCCTTGCCGCTCGCCGGCACGGTGGCCGCGTTCATCGGCGCGGTGTCGGGCTACCAGACGGTCTACCAGCTCTTCCCGGGCGTGCAACTCTCCGTGGTCGGCTGGATCCTGCGGCAGTCGATCGTGCTCGAGCTCGGACCGCTGATCACGGCGCTGGTGCTCGCGGGGCGGGTGGGCGCGCGAATGACCGCGGAGATCGGGACGATGCGGGTCACCGAGCAGATCGACGCGCTCGAGACCCTGGCCTACGATCCGGTGGCCTATCTCGTGGTGCCGCGGTTCATCGCGGGCATTACGATGGTGCCGCTCGTGACGATTCTCGCGATCGCGATCGGCATCGCGGCCGGTGGTGTGATGGTGGTCGCGTTCACGCAGGTCACCACGCACGACTTCACCACCGGGCTGCACCTGACGTTCATTCCCTTCCAGGTCTACTACGCGCTCATCAAGGCGACACTCTTCGGCGGCGCGATCGCGCTCATCGGCTCCTACGAAGGCTACACCGCCGAAGCCGGCGCTGAGGGGGTCGGCAGCTCCACGGCCCGCACCGTCGTCATCTCGTCCGTGATCATCCTGCTGCTCGACGCGCTCACGGCGCTCTACCTCGCTCCCCAACTCAAATGAGACGCAAGGACGAAG
>JAYUMO010000442.1:0-2633 GCA_043762555.1 Gemmatimonadaceae bacterium
GCGGCGAGCCCCGCGGCGAGCACCGCCGCGAGCGCACCGATCGCGAGCCCGCGCCGCGCGAGCGCGAGCGCGGCGGGCGCGAGCACCCGCCCCATTGCCGCGACCTGAGCCGTCATCGCCTCGGATGCGCGCGCGCCCAGCGCGCCGGACGATGCCGATTCCGCCGCCGCGCGCAGCGCGCCGGCGCGCAGTCCCCGCTCCCGTTCGATCGCGCGCGCGAGGCCGGCGCCCGTGGCGCGCGCGCGCAGCCGGCGCAGCGTGATCACGGCGCTCGCGACGAGCGCGGCGACCGCCAGCCCCCATGTCGCGAGCGGCGCCGCCGGCAGCGCGAGCCACCGCCCGCCGCCGAGGGCGAGCGCCGCGACGGCGATGATCGCGAGCCCGCCGGCGATCGCGCCCGTCGCGCCCCCCGCCGCGATCACCGCGGCCAGCCGAACGCGCTCTTGCGCGATGCGCCGCTCGAGCGTCACGGCAGCGCGCGGCTCGTCACCGCGTACGCGAAGAGGTTGACGCCCATCCGCAGGGCCGCCTCGTGCAGCGCGGGCGGGTCGCCGTACGTGGCGGGGTCCTCCCAGCCGTTGCCGAGATCGCTCTCGTAGCTGTAGTACACGGCCAAGCGATCGCCCAGGAAGATGCCGAGCCCCTGCGCCGGCTTCCCATCGTGCTCGTGGATCTTCGGGATCCCCCTCGGGAGGTCGTATACCAAATGATAGATGGGATGCGTGAGCGGCACGTCCACGAGCGGGCGGTCGGGATATACGCGCGCGATCTCCCGGCGGAAGCTCGCGTCCAATCCATAGTTGTCGTCCACGTGCAGGAAGCCGCCGCGCGCCAGGTACTCGCGCAGGCGCACGATCTCGGCGTCGCTGAAATGGAGATTGCCATGCCCCGTCACGTGGAGGAACGGGTGATCCCAGAGGCGTTCGTCGAGGAGGGTGACGCGCGCCTCGGTGCGCTCCACCGGGATCGTCGTCCCCGACGCGATCGCGGCGAGCAGGTTGGGCAGGCTCGACGGGTTGGCGTACCAATCGCCGCCCCCATCATACTGCAAGCGCGCGATGGTGAGTCGCCCCGCCGCGTTCGACGGGGCGGCCGGCGGCGCGGTGTGCGCGAGGAGCATCAGGAGAAGAGCGGTGCGGAGCCAGGCGGTCATTCGGCGGTCTCCGGCGCGTCGTCGGCGCCCTTCGTCTCGTGAGCCAATCGGTACGCCACGTTGCGCGCGACACCGAACTCCGCGCCGAGCGCCCGCGCCACGTCGCGCGCCTGCGTGCCGGCGGCGAGCATCGCGCGCGCCCGCTCGCGCGCCGCGTGCTCGGTGGTCGCCGCCGCCGGCGCGCTCGCGCCGGCGATCACGAGCACCACCTCGCCGCGCGGCGGCGTCTCTTCATAGTACCGCGCCAGCTCTCCCACCGTTCCGCGCCGCGCCTCCTCGAACTTCTTGGTCAATTCCCGGGCGACGACCGCCGCGCGCTCCCCACCGCCGCGCGCCGCCAGGTCGGCGAGCGTCGCGGCGACGCGCGCCGGCGCTTCGTAGAGCACCGCCGTATGCGGGAGCGCGGCCAGCGCCTCGAGCGCCGCGGTGCGATCGGCGCCGCGGCGCGCGAGGAACCCGTAGAACGTGAAGCGCGACGCGTCGAGCCCGGAGACGACGAGCGCCGCGAGCAGCGCCGACGGCCCGGGGATCGCCACCACCGCCACGCCCGCATCGATCGCCGCGCGCACCAGCCGAGCGCCGGGATCCGAGAGCAGCGGCGTTCCCGCATCGGAGACGAGCGCCACCGTCTCCCCTGCACAGAGCCGCGCCACGATCCCCGGCGTCGACGCCGCCTCGTTGTGCTCGTGGTGCGACCGCACCGGCGCGCGTACCCCCGCGTGGTCGAGCAGCACGCGCGCGTGCCGCGTGTCCTCGGCGAGGATCAGCGCCGAGGCGCCCAGCGTCTCGACGGCGCGCGGCGAGAGATCGCCCAGGTTGCCGATCGGCGTGCTGACGACGTAGAGCGTGCCCGGTGCGGTCGGCATCGTCGCGGATGAAGGAAGGGTCCGGGAGGCCAGCGGCCCCCCGGACCCGCGGCCCGATCACGAACGGATCAGTTCACATGCTGCTGGATCTTCGCCTCGATCGCGGCCTTGGGCATCGCGCCCACCACCATGTCCACCACCTTCCCCCCCTTGAAGAAGAGGATCGTGGGGATCGAGCGCACGTTGAAGCGCGTCGTCGTCCGAATGTTCGCGTCCACATCCATCTTCACGACCTTTGCCTTGCCCGCGTACTCGGTGGCCAGCTGGTCCACGATCGGACCCACCATCCGGCACGGCCCGCACCAGGTCGCCCAAAAATCCACGAGCACGAGACCCTCGTGCTGCTCGATCTCCGCCTCGAAATTCGTATCCGTCACGGCCATTGTGTTCGACATGTGCTCCTCGTGTGGCCCGGGCTCGCTCACCGCGCGCCCGTCGTTAGATTATGCTCGCCCCCGTTCCCGGAGTGCGTTCGTCATGACCTCGGCCCCGCGCCGCGGCGCCCGGCTCGCCCACATCGGCATCGCCGTCCGCTCGCTCGAGACGGTGCTTCCGTTCTACCGCGACGTCCTCGGGCTCGGCGACGTGCCGCTGGACGACGCGGACGGCGCGCG
>JAYUMO010000443.1:0-2088 GCA_043762555.1 Gemmatimonadaceae bacterium
CGACGCCGGCGGGCCGCCGCCGCTCGAGATCGATGGACCGCTGGTGGAACGCTGGCTCGTCCACTTCCTGCGCGAGGAGGCGCGCCAGCGCGACTTCACGAAAGGGATCGTCGCGCTCTCCGGCGGCGTGGATTCCGCCGTTACCGCCGCGCTCGCCGCGCGCGCTCTCGGCGCCAAGAACGTGATCGGCGCGCGCCTGCCGTACAAGGCATCCAGCCCGGAGAGTCTGAGCCACGCGCAGCTCGTGATCGACGCGCTCGGGATCGAAGCGCGCACCGTCGACATCTCCCCGGCGGTGGACGGCTACCTCAAGAGCGAACCCGACGCCGACGCGACGCGCCGCGGCAACGTGATGGCGCGCGTGCGCATGCTCGCGTTGTTCGACCTGAGCGCGAAATTCGGCGCGATCCCGCTCGGCACCGGGAACAAGACCGAGCGCCTGCTCGGCTACTTCACCTGGCACGCCGACGATTCACCGCCCCTCAATCCGCTCGGCGATCTGTTCAAGACGCAGGTGTGGGCGCTCGCGCGCCACCTCGGCGTGCCGGCGGCGGTGATCGACAAGGCGCCGAGCGCGGATCTGGTGCAGGGGCAGACCGACGAAGGCGATCTTGGCGTCCGCTACGAGGTCGCGGATCCGATATTACACTGGCTGCTGAGCGGATTCGGTCCCGATGATCTTGTCGCGCGCGGATTCGCGGCGGCGGATGTCGCGACGGTGCACGATCGCTTGGAGCGCACGCATTGGAAGCGGCGCCTGCCGACGGTGGCGATGGTGAGCGGGACGGCGATTGGGGAGAGTTACTTACGACCCGTCGACTACTGAACCGCAGTCCGTAGTCCATAGTCCATAGGGAGACAGTGGCACGTAGGAGCGGCGGCGCCACCTACTCGCCACTGTCTCCCTATGGACTATGGACTATGGACTATGGACTGCTTTTGCTACGCCGCGAGCGCCAAGCTCACCGCCCGCTTGGCGCCCCGTTTGAGCGCCCGATGCACCACCCGCGCGTAAGCCAGAAAATTCAACCCCGCAGTCGGATACCGCAGAAAAAACTCCTGCGGCATCATATCGCCTTTCAACCGATTGCACGGCCCGCACGCCACCACAAGATTCCCTGGCGCGTGGGCGCCGCCTTTGGCGAGCGGGTGGACGTGATCGACCGTCGCGAAGTCGAGGTCGAGGGGCGCGCCGCAGTAGACGCAGCGGCGACAGCAGTCGCGCATCATCGCGCGCTTGAGCGCGCGGCGGTGTTCCCTCCCGAAGATCGGGCGGATCTTGCGCTGAAGCCGACGCGGTGAGCGTGGGAGCGGAATGCGGTGAGCGCGATGTTGTGACATTGCACCTCGCAAAAACGCAGCGACGCCCAGCCGCGGGGATTTCCCGTGCTGGGCGTCGCGATCGGAGCGCAAATAACGGAGCGGGCGCCGGCAGCGCGCCGTCTCAAGGGCCGAAACTCGGAGATGTCGTGCGTCGGTCGTCGTAGCAACGAACGGCTCATGGACTCCCGGCTGATGGGCTCCACTATAGGTGACGCCGTGCCGGCATCACGCGTCACACCATTGCATCGCCGGGCGATCCGCGCAAGAGGCCCGCGCCGCCACGTCCTTCGCCATCCCTCTCCGCCCATGCCGCTCGTTCGCACTTCCGTGCCGTGTTTCGCGGTGCCCGCCCGCTCGTGAGCGCGCGCGCAGCGGCCTATCCCGGCCTCTCCGCCGGTGAGCGACCTCGCTCCCAGGCGCGCGGCGGCTGGCTGACCGACGAGACGATCCGCCGCACGGTGATCGTCGTCGGCCTGCTCTCGGCGCTCGTCGGACTGCTCTACCACCAGTACGCGATGCCCTTCCCGTGGGGAGGGGCGATGCTGCTGCTCGCGCTCTCCGCCGCGACTCGCGTGTTCGGCATCCCGCTCCCGGGGAAGGGCTTCGCCTCGTTCGCCGTGGGCACGGGGATCGCGAGCGCGATCGCGCTCGGGTGGTCGGCAGGCGCGGTGTTCGCGGGAGTTGGGATCCTCTTCGGCGATCTCTTCGCCCGCCGCCTCCCCTTCCGCAACGCCCTCGGCAACGCCGGCCATTTCATGACCGCCT
>JAYUMO010000444.1:0-2594 GCA_043762555.1 Gemmatimonadaceae bacterium
TTCCCTTAACGTCGGGCGGTGATCTACGTCTCATCTCGTGACGGCATGACCCCTTCGAGCGCAGCGCCGGACGAGCCGGACGATGGCGCGTTGGTCGCGCGCTGGCAGGCGGGGGATCAGCGGGCGGCGACGCTGCTCGTGGAGCGTCACGCCCCGGCGCTGACCCGCTTCGTAGCCAGTCTCGGCGTGCGCGAAGATGTCGATGCTGAAGACGTGGTGCAGGATGCCTTCGTCCGGGCGTTCGGCTCGTTGGACGGATTCCGCGGCGAGAGCTCGCTGCGTACGTGGCTGTGCACCATCGCGCGGAACCTGGTGCGGGACCGGGCGCGCAGCGTGGGCCTCAAGTTCGAGCGCCGGCAGGTGGAGATCGAAGAGGGGCACGCCGTCACGGCGCACGACGCGCTGGACGGCGCGGTGGCCGAGGAGTCGGAGCGGCGGATGATGGCGGCGGTGGGATCGTTGACGCCGATGCAGCGGCAGGTGTTCACCTTGCGCGTGGCGGACGGGATGTCATACAAGGAGATCGCGGCGGCGGTGGGGAGCACGGAGGGCGCGGCCCGCGTGCACTACCATAACGCGATGCGAGCGATCAAGGAGCTTCTTCATGAGTGAGTGCCCGCGGGGCGAGATCCGGGACCGGTTGCCCGAGTACGTGCACGCCACGCTCGGCGCCGTGGAGCGTGCGGCCATCGACGCGCATCTGGCGACGTGTGCCGCGTGCCCCGACGAAGTGGCACTGCTGCGCGCGATGCGCGAAGCGATGACGCGGCGCACGCCGGCGGTGGACCTCGCGCGCATCGCGGCGGCGGCGATCGCCGCGCCGCGGATCGCGACGACGCGGGCATTGCCGCGCCTGGTCTGGTACGCGGCGGCGGCCGCGGTGCTGCTCGCGGTAGGCGCGCTCGGCTACTTCGCCGGCCGCGTGCCGACCGCCGGCAATTCGCCTTCAAATTCGCCGGTGGCCGTGACTCCGCCAACGGTGACGCCGGCGCTGACTTCTTGGCCCGCCCCGGCGCCCGTGCCCACGGCGGCCGTGCCCCACCAGGTCGCGGTCGCGCCGAGCCCTGCGCCCGCACCAATGGTCGCACCGGCCGCGCGCGGCCTCAGCTTCGGCGGCGGGGTGGAAGATCTCTCAGCGGCTCAGGTCAGCTCGCTCATGAAGGAGCTCGACGGGATCGCGCCCGCGCTGGATGACGAGCCCGCGAGGGAGCTTGACCTGGAGGGCGCATCCTGATGCGCCTTTCATCCACGCTGATCGTCCTTGCCGCATTCGCCGTCGCGCTCACGGCGAGCGTCTCGCCCGCCGCGTCGCAGGAACCGGACTCGACGTCCGCCGCCGCGCCCGCGCCGGGCGGCATGCAGCAGGAGTTCCGCCGGAAAGTGGGCGAGATCGTCAAGCGGCAGCTCGGCCTTACCGACGCGCAGTACCAGCGCGTGGTCGCGGTGAATCAGAAGTACGAGGGGCAACGCTTCATGCTGATGCAGCAAGAGCGCGAGCTGCGCATCACGATCCGCGCGGAGGTGTTGCGCGGCGATTCCGCGGATCAGAAGCGCGTGGGTCGGCTGCTCCAGGAGATATTCAAGGTGGCGCAGCAGCGACTGGACATTCTCGAGAGCGAGCAGAAGGATCTCTCGGCATTCCTCACGCCGGTGCAGCGCGCCAAGTACCTCGGCATCCAGGAGCAGATACGCAAGCGGCTCGAGGCGATGCGCAACCAAGCGGCCGACGGTGCGCTCACGCCGCAGCAGCAGCGGAGGCTCGAGCGGATGCGGCAGCAGCGCTCCCTCCCGCCGCCGGCGCCGCCTCCACCACCGCCGCCGCAGAATACGCCGTAGCGTCGCGGCGCGCGCACCGCGCGCACCGCGCGCACCGTTGAGCCGCGCCGCGCGGCGCCTTACATTCCGCTCATTGCCCGGGTGGCGGAATTGGTAGACGCAGGGGACTCAAAATCCCCCGGCCTTCGGGCCTTGCGGGTTCGACTCCCGCCTCGGGTACTCACTGTAGAAAAGTCTGTCGCGAGCGGGCCTCGAGGGGCCCGCTCGTGTGCGTTCGAGCGCGCCGAGATACCCGCGGATGCTGGCTTGACGCCATCTGAAGTCGGGTGCAAGCTAGCGGCTTACCCCGACCGAGAGGCGCAATGCATCCGAGAGCCCGATGCGCAGTAACGATGCTGGCGTGGGCCGCCGTCGCTTGCAGTGGCGATCCGAGCCAGGTCGTCTCGCCGACATCCGTTGCGGCGGACCGCACCGGCGGCGGGCATCACACGGAGGTTCGGCTCAAGCGCGTCGGCCATCCGCAGTGGCGACCGGTGGACTTCCATCTCTTCTCGGCCGCTATCGGGACGCCGGAGAGCGGCTTCGCGGAATTCGGCGAGACGATCTCGGGATTGCTCCCGCCGCCGAACCACGTGCCGCACCCGGATCTCGGCACCGGACCCGGTGCGCCGCACGCGCCGCCCTATGACGCCGAGCTCGCGCACGGCGTCGCCTCCCTCCACTTGCACGAGGGGGACGAGTTCCGCGAGTCGGAGTTTGCGGGTGCCAATGGGATCTGGCTCGTCTGGATGACGGTGCCCGATCATGGCGCGACGGGC
>JAYUMO010000445.1:0-4178 GCA_043762555.1 Gemmatimonadaceae bacterium
CGAATATCTCATTGGCCACGCACCCGTAGATGCCTGGCCCGCCGATCGTTCCGAGAATAGCAGGGGCGGGACTCGAACCCGCGACCCCGGCATTATGAGTGCCGTGCTCTAACCAGCTGAGCTACCCTGCCCCGCGGCCGCGATCGCGGCCGAGTGGTGGCAGAAATGTAAGCCAGGCGCGACGAGCCGTGTAGTGCGAGCCGATACCGTGGTGTCATCGGGCAGCGCCCCTTCGAGGCGCCGGTCAGGACGGAGCCGGGGCGCGCTTGACCAGACGTTCGCAATCGCTGGGCGCGGGATTTCCCGAGAAGCGATCGAGCAGCCACGCCACCATCGGACCGGCGGCCTTCTCCCCCGCGCCCATGTGCCGGACGTCGGGCAGCTCGAGGAAATGCACCGTCTCGCCGCGACGACAGAGATGCGCGGCGAACGCGACGGTGACCGCCGGCCGCACGATCGCGTCCTGCATCCCCTGTACGATGAAGAACGGCGCGGCGGTCCGTGACCGCCCCGGGCGATTCAGCTCGAGGTAGCCGTGCCAGGGTTGCACGGAGTCGGGATCCGCATAGAGGAAATGCTTGCGCAGCGGCGCGGCATCGATCGCCACGTGATACACCTCGCCGATTGTCTCGATGCACCCCTCCGCCACCTCGTCCACCACCTTGATGGCGGACGGCTTCACCAAGCTGTCGATGCTCGCGCCGTACACGCGCGACCACGACCACACGGCGTACGAGACGAGCACGCGGCCGGCGGTGGATTTGATGTCGTCATCCAGGAGCACGGCGAGGTCCGTGGCCGGGGCGGCCGCGCCGACACCGACGAGTGCCAGCTCTGGCGCGTAGGGCGCCGCGAGCTCGCCGGCGAAGAGCGCCGCCTGTCCCCCCTGCGAGTGCCCCCACACGGCGAAGCGCGAGCCGATCCTTTCACCGGGGAGCTTCCGCGCCGCGCGCACGAGGTCGAGCACGGCGCGCCCCTCGCTCACCCCCACGAGATAAGGGTGCGGTTCACTCGTGCCGAGCCCCGGATAGTCGGTGGCCGTCACCACGTAGCCGCGCTTGATGAGCGGCTCGAGTCCCTCGATGCGCGCGAGGGGCTTCGCGCGCAGCGACGGCGCGCAGCGCGGGTCCACGCCGGTGGTGGGGTGCGCCCAGGCGACCACATCCCACCCGCGCGTGGGCGCCGAGCCGGCCGGGATGACGACGATCCCCGAGACGGCGATCGGCGTGCCGTCGAGCCCGGTGGAGGAGTAGAGCACGCGATAGGCCTGCGCGCCCGCCGGGGCGCCCTCGATCGGTTCGTGGCGGATGACCTCGCCCGGCGCACGCGGCGTCTCGCCGGCACCCGGATGATAGAACGCCCCCGCCGGTGGCGGCCCGAAGGCGCACGCGCCGATCGCGCAGGCGACGAGGATCAGCGGGAGGCGACTCGACGAGCGCATGGCGAACGACCCGCGGTGCAGGAGTGCGGCGGCACTGCCCGGACGCGAAAAAGGCCGGACAGGATCGTCCGGCCTCCCTCGAAGAACACGTGATACAGTAGCGGGGGCGGGATTTGAACCCGCGACCTTCGGGTTATGAGCCCGACGAGCTACCAGGCTGCTCCACCCCGCGTCAGTGCCGGAAATATGACGGGGGCGGCACGCGCGGTCAAGGTTTCTTTGTGACCTTCCCGCTGTCCGCGGGCTCGGCGAAGCGGTAGAGGAGCTCCTTCGCCTTGATCATCCCGAACTCCTCGCGCGCGATGCGCTCCTGAACGGCGGCATCGGTAAGCAACGCCTCTTTGGCCCGGGCGAGAGAATCCACCTGGCGCTGCAGCGAGTCGACGGCATGCCGGAGCGCGCGCCGCTCCAGCCGTTGGCGCACGAGCGCCACGGTGCCGTACTCCCCGCCCTGCACCGCGAAATATGCCACGCCAATGATGGCGACCCACCCGAGCACCCGCCGAGCGCCGAGCGCCGAGCGCCGAGCCCCGCCTCTGCCGTTCACAGCCCGTAGATCGCGCCGCCGGGGAATTCGGCCGCCTCGCCGAGCATCTCCTCGATGCGGAGCAGCTGATTGTACTTCGCCACGCGGTCGGTGCGCGACGCGGAGCCGCTCTTGATCTGTCCGGCGCCGGTGGCGACCGCGAGATCGGCGATGAAGGTGTCCTCCGTCTCCCCCGAGCGGTGCGAGATCACGGAGAGATAGCCGGCCGAGCGCGCCATCTCGATCGCCTCGAGCGTCTCGGTGAGCGTGCCGATCTGATTCACCTTGATCAGGATCGCGGTCGCGATATGGCTCTCGATCCCGCGCGCCAGGCGCTCCGTGCTCGTGACGAAGAGATCGTCGCCCACCAGCTGCACGCGGTCGCCGAGCGCGGCGGTCATCGCGGCCCACCCCTCCCAGTCATCCTCGGCGAGCCCATCTTCGATCGAGACGATCGGGTAGCTGTCCAGCCAGCGGCGATAGAGGTCGATCATCCCGTTCGCGTCGATGGTGCCGCCGCCGCTCTTCTTGAAGGTGTAGCGGCCGTCCTTGCTGTGCAGCTCGCTCGCCGCGGCGTCGAGCGCGAGCGCCACCTGCTTGCCGGGCGCGTAGCGCGCGGCCTCGATCGCTTCGAGGATCACCTTGATCGCGTCCTCGTCGCTCTTGAGGTCCGGCGCGAATCCGCCCTCGTCGCCTACCCCGGTGGAGAGGCCGCGCTTCACCAGCACCTTTCGGAGCGAGTGGAAGACCTCGGCCCCCATGCGCAGCGCCTCGGAGAATGTTTCCGCACCCACGGGCACGATCATGAACTCCTGGAAATCGACAGTGTTCGCGGCGTGTGCCCCGCCATTCAGAATATTCATCATCGGCACCGGCAGGGTGCGCGCCATCGGGCCGCCGAGATAGCGGAAGAGGGGCAGCCCCAGCTCCTCGGCCGCGGCGCGCGCGGTGGCCATCGAGACGCCGAGGATCGAGTTGGCGCCCAGGCGCTCCTTGTTCGGCGTGCCGTCGAGCTCGAGCAGCGCGTGGTCCACCGCGATCTGATTGCCGGCGTCCATGCCGCGCAGGGCCGGCGCGATCGTCTCCTCGATGTGCTGCACGGCGCGCAGCACCCCCTTGCCGAGATAGCGCTTGGGATCGGCGTCGCGCAGCTCGAGCGCCTCGTGCTCGCCGGTGGAGGCGCCGCTTGGCACCGCGGCGCGGCCCACGACGCCGCTCTCGAGCCGCACGTCGCACTCCACGGTGGGATTGCCACGGCTGTCGAGGATCTCGCGGGCGCGGATCTCAATGATCTCGGACATGACGCTCGGGTTTGAGGGTGAGAGTGTGGACGGTCAGGTGGTGGCGGCCATCGAGACGCCGCGGCTGTGGATCCCCTTCTCTTCGAGCGATTCCGCCATCCGGTGCCAGACGAGATCGATCAGCGCGTCGCGGTCGGCGTAGGTGAGCCCCGCCGTGAGGATCGGCTCGAGGAAGGTGAGCTCGATCGGGCGCGGGTGGATGAGGATGTCGCCCTTCCGCTGGATCTCGAGCGAGCCGTACGACACCACGGGGACGATCGGCACCTGCGCCGCGATAGCGAGCACGAAGGGGCCCTTCTTGAAGGGGCGCAGCTCGTACGAAAAGCCGCGCGTTCCCTCGGGGAAGACGCCGACCGACATCCCCCCCTTCATCTGCGGCACCGCTTCCTCGTAGGCCGCGAAGGCGGTGCGACGGTTCTTGCGGTCGATGAAGATGGCGGCGACGGCGCCGGCCGCGGGGCCGAACAGCGGGATCCGGCTCACCTCCATCTTGCCGACGAAGCGGTAGCGGGGGAGCACCGAAGCGAGCGCGAAGATCTCCCACCAGCTCAGGTGATTGCACATGTACACTCGGCTCTCACCGGCCACGATGTACTCGGCGTTGCGGACGGTGACCGTCACGCCGGCCACCCGGAGCACCGCCCGGCTCCACCAGTAGGCGGCGCGCCCGAGCAAACTGTCCGGTGGGATGCGGATGCCGAGCACCGTCAGCACGACGATCGGCCCGGCGAGGACGACGGTCATGACGAACATGGCCGGGTAGGCGAGGAGCGCGCGCATTCTATGAAAAGTGGCTGAAGCCGCCGGGCGCCGCAACGCGCTCCCCACGCAGCATGGCGTGGACCTCCGGCGTGCCGCGCTCGACGCGTCCCACGGGCGTGAGCGGCAAGGCGAACTCCCGCTCGAAGGC
>JAYUMO010000446.1:0-5448 GCA_043762555.1 Gemmatimonadaceae bacterium
CGATCGGCTGAACGCGAAGTAGTTCGCGGTGATGAGGCTCCGGTCGCCCACGCGAACTGCCGCGTCCAAGACCAGGCTTTGGCTCGACGTGGGCAGTCCGAGGCTGTTTTCGAGGTCAATATCCGTACCGCTATTCGACGACGAGGAGAGCTGCCCCTGTGAAGAGACGCTCGGCAAGTAGCCGCCGATCGCGACCGATACGGTTCGCGGCATCAGTCCGAAGTCCTGCCCCGGAGGCGGCTCGATCCGCAGCTTCGACGGCCTCGGCGCCACGGGCTGGCGTGCGCCGAACGCCGCGGTGACATACGCCGACAGTCCTTGGATCGAGTAGTTCATCTGCACATAGCCGCCGTTCGCCCCGGTCTTCCGGACAGCGAGCCCGATGTAGTGCCATCCGAGGCCGAGGCCGTAGTTCGTGTAGGGGTACCATTCGGCGGCGAGTCGGCGGTCGCGGATCAAGCCGCCGTAGCTTTCCACGTTGTTGATGTACAGCGTTTGGAAGGTGCCGCGGAGGTACAGGTGGGGGAACGCCTCCCAGTCGCCGTACACGCCGAACATCGGAACCGGGGCCGTGAAGCTGCCGCCGGCTTGCGCGCTGTCCGGCTTGTTAGCCGCCTTAATTCCGAAGTTCGCCGAGATGTTCACGACGTCGATGCCAAGCCCGGCGCCGAGCTCCCACCGGTAGCGGTGCCAGATTGTAGTAGCGATAGGTGAAGCCGTAGTATTGGAGCGCCCCTCTCGCGTTGATCGTCGCTCCCACGTGATAGACCGCGGTGTCCACTCTAAAACTATCGGCGAGCGTGGTCGTGGCGCTCCGGCTGAAGTCGAAGAACTCGAGGGAGAACATGTGCCGGCGTGAGAAGCGGTACGCCGCGAGGAGGTCGATGCTCTGAACGTTCGGCGTCATCCCGAGCTTGTTCTCGAAATTGATCTCGGTGCCGGGCAGAGTCTCCGTCCCGATCTCCGCCGAGGCGGCGATGTGCGGGAGATAGCCGCCGACCCCGAAGGCCCATCGCGCCGGGAGCGTCTCGAATCGTAGGTCGGGCGCCGGCGCGATGAGGGAATCCGTCGCGGGGGCTTCGGGCTTCTGCGCGGCGGCATCCGGTGCCGGCGCGGCCGCCGGTGCCGGCGGTGCAGCTTTTGCGCGCACCGAGTCGCTCTGCTGAGCGAGCGCGCCGGGAACGACGAACGCCACGACGGCAATGAGCGCCCAGCGACAGGCGTGAGAGGGCAAGGCGGCGGTGCTCACGGGCATGAATGCGCTCAGCGAGTGAAGAGTCGGCGTAGAATCTAGCTCTGGGCGGCGTGATGGCTAACCCGCGGGTCCGGCGCCCGCGATGTGAGGCCGGAGAGTCCGATCCCCGAGGTGGCGACGCCGACGCTGGTGTAAACGTCCGCGCCCTTGCGACCGCGCCGGAGCGCGGCGACTTTCAAGCGCCGGCGGGCGCCGGCAAGCGCCGGTGCGAGGGCACGGACGGAAGGAGGGAGCATGAAGGCGCAGGCAGCGGCGCCGCAAACGCCGTTCGGCGACGCGGTGCGGGTGGCGGGCGAGACGGTGACCGTCATCGATGAGAGCGCGGTCCGGGGCGCCTCAATGGACGCGCTGGTGCGCGACGCGGTGTTCGGCGACGCCGCTACCAAGGAGCGCGCGCGCTGGCTGATCTGGGAGATCGGTCAGGCGCTGGGCGTGCGACCGGCGTCGATCCACGGTCTCTATCGCGCGCGCGGGCGCGGTGAGACGAAGGGGTTCACCGTCCCGGCGATGAACGTGCGCGGCGCGAGCTACGACACCGCGCGCGCCATCTTCCGCACCGCCGTCCGGATGAAGGCCGGCGCCTTCCTCCTCGAGATCGCGCGCTCCGAGATCGCGTACACCGACCAGCGCCCCGCCGAGTACGTGGCGGTCATGCTCGCCGCGGCGCTCCGCGAAGGTTTCCGCGGTCCGGTGTTCGTCCAGGGCGATCACTTCCAGGTGAACGCGAAGAAGTTCGCCGCCGACCCAGTGGGCGAGGTGACCGCGGTGAAACAGCTCGCGGCCGAGGCGATCACCGCCGGGTTCTACAACATCGACGTCGACACGTCGACGCTGGTGGATCTCCACCGGCCGTCGCCCGATGAGCAACAGCGGCTCAACTTCGAGACGGCGGCGGAGATCGTGGCGTCTGTCCGTGGGCTGGAGCCGGCCGGGGTGTCGGTGTCGATCGGCGCGGAGATCGGCGAAGTGGGCACGCAGAACAGCACCGTCGCCGAGTTGCGGGCCTTCATGGATGGCTACCAGCGCACGATGAAGGCGCGCGGTCACGCGGCCATGGCACCGCTCTCGAAGATCTCGGTGCAAACGGGGACCTCGCACGGCGGCATCGTGCTCCCCGACGGCTCGATCGCGGCGGTGAAGCTGGACCTCGAGGCGCTCCAGGCGCTCTCGACGGTGGCGCGCGAGGCGTACGGGATGGCGGGCGCGGTGCAGCACGGCGCGAGCACGCTGCCCGAGAACGCATTCAATCACTTCCCGCGGATCGAGACGGCCGAGATCCACCTGGCCACGAACTTCCAGAACATCCTGTACGACCACTTGCCGGCGGCGCTGCGCGCGCGCATCTACCGCTGGTTGGACGAGAACGCGACGGACGAGCGGAAGGCCACCGATTCCGACGAGCAGTTCTACTACAAGACGCGGAAGAAGGCGCTCGGTCCGTTCAAGGCCGAGCTCTGGGCCTTGCCGGAGGACACGCAGACCCGGCTCGCGCGGGTGTACGACAAGACCTTCGGCTTCCTCTTCGAGCAGCTGCAGGTGGGCGGCACGGCGGCCGCCGTCGCGAAGACGGTGACCGCGCCGCGCCAGCACCACCAGGCGCCCAAGGGCGCCGTGGCGCCCGATGATCCGGATGCCGGCGAATAGGACGATCACGACGGGGGAGGTGGCGATGACACGCGGCGACGAGAACGACGGCGATCCGTACGTGGTGGTCGAGAAGAGCGGGGGAGGGATGACCTCCTTCCTGATGGGCTTGGCGGTGGGCGCCGGGCTCGCCCTCCTCTTCGCGCCACAGACGGGCACGGAGACGCGGCGCTTCCTGCGGCGCAAGGCGCGCCGCGCCGGCCACGCGATGCAGAGCGCGGCCGAGGAGGCGGCGGACGGCGTGCGCGACCAAGTGGATCACGCGAAACGGCGCGTCGCCGAGGGGATCGAGGACGCGCGCGACGCGCTGTACCGCGAGCGGCGTCGCGCCACCGATGCGGCCCGCAGCGGGCGCAACGCGGCGCGCGCCGCCCGCGAGGAGCTCGAGGCGCGGCTCGCGGAGACCGAGACGGGCTCGCACGCGGCCGTGGATGCGATGCGCGCGGCTCGGCGGCAGACCACCGCCACCGCGGGCGACGAGCTGGACGACGACGACAAAAACGACACTCCCGGCGCCTGAGCGCGGCGCGCAACGCGCGCCCGCCCCCCGATGCCGCTGAACCCGCCGTCCTGGCCGCGCCGGCTCTGGGCCGGGGTCAAGGACTACGCGCGCCGGATCTGGGAGAACGCCGGGGAAGATGAGATCTTCTTCCTCACGAGCGCCGTCGCCTTCAACATCCTGCTCGCCGCCGTTCCGTTCGTCCTCCTCCTGCTCGCCGGCCTCGGCTACTGGCTCAATCACTCGGCGCTGCAGTCGCGCGCCGACGTCTGGGCTTTCGTCGAAGCGCTTCTCCCGCCGCACGCGGAGACGGACACGTCGCCCTATCACAAGGTGATCGACGAGATCATCCGGACCCGCCGCTCGATCGGGGTGATCAGCGGCATCGCCTTCATCTGGCTCTCCACGCGCCTCTTCGGCACCCTCCGCTCCGCCCTGGCGCACGTGTTCGACGTGCGGGAACAACGCAGCATCCTGTCGGGGAAGGCGTATGACATCGGTCTGACGGTGGCGGCCACCGCCCTCTTCATCGCCTATACCGGGCTCAGCACCTATCTCCGACTCGCCACCTCGCGGGGCGTCGAGGCGATCGCCGCGCTGGGACTGCGCAACGAGATCATGGGGCGGTTGGAGTACATCGTCGCGTCGTCGATCGCGACCGCGGCGATCGCCGTGATGTTCTTCGCCCTCTACAAATTCTTGCCCAACCGGCCCATCCGGTGGCAGCCGGCAGCCGTGGGCGCGCTCGTCACCACGCTGCTGTTGCAGCTCGCGAAGGTGCTCTTCGACCGCTATCTGCGCTCGCTCAACCCGGGCTCGCTCTACGCGGGTACGCTGTACGCCGTGGTGATCGTGGTCTTCTGGGTGTACTATGGCGCGCTCATCTTCCTGATCGGCGGGGAAGTGGGGCAGGTGTACGACGTGCGCCGCGCGATGCGATTGCAGCGCGAGACCTTCGAGGACTGACGCGTGGCGATCGATCTGCGCAGCGACACCGTGACGCGACCCACGCCGGCGATGCGCCGCGCGATCGCGGACGCCGAGGTGGGCGACGACGTGCTCGACGGCGACCCGACGACGAAGCGGCTCGAGGCGCGGGTGGCCGAGCTGCTCGGCAAGGAGGCGGCGCTCTTCTTCCCGAGCGGGACGATGGCCAACCAGACCGCGGTCTGGCTCCTCTCGCGCCCCGGCACGGAGATCCTGCTCGACGCCGACGCGCACATCGTCAACTACGAGCTCGCCGGTACGGCGGCCTTGTCGGGCGCCCAGGTGCGCCTCGTGAAGGGCCGCACGACGGTAATGGATGCCGTCGCGCTCGCCGCCGCGATCCTCCCGAGGTCGCCGCACGCGCTGATGCCGAGCCTCGTTTGCACGGAGAACACGCACAACGGCGCGGGCGGGATGATCACGCCGATCGCGGGGCTGCGCGCGCTCCGCGACGTGGCCCGCGCGCATGGGCTGCCGATGCACCTGGATGGCGCGCGCCTCTGGAACGCGAGCGCCGCCAGTGGCACGACGCTCTCCGACTTCGCCGCCTGCGCCGACACGGTGATGGTCTCGTTCTCCAAAGGGCTCGGGTGTCCCGTGGGCGCCGCGCTCGCCGGACCACGCGGTGTGATCGACGAAGGCTGGACGGTGCGCAGACGTCTCGGCGGCGGGATGCGCCAATCGGGGGTGCTCACCGCGGCCGCGCTGCACGCCCTCGAGCACCATCTCGCGCGCCTGAGCGAGGATCACGCCCGCGCCCGCGCCTTCGCCCTGCGCGTGGACGGTATCGCCGGCGCCCGAGTGGTCCCACCGGACACCAACATCGTGATGCTCGACCTCCCCCCGACGCTCGACGCCCCGGCGATCGTCCGCGCCGCCGCCGAGCACGATGTCCTCCTCAATCCCTGGACCTCCTCGCGGATCCGCGCCGTCTTCCACCTCGACATCTCCGACCGGGACGTCGCCCGAGCCGGCGACGTGGTCGTTCAAGTTCTCGAGCGAACGGCAACAAAAGCGGGCCGCGGATGACGCGGATCAACGACACGGAGCGCTCCGTGCCGTT
>JAYUMO010000447.1:0-5512 GCA_043762555.1 Gemmatimonadaceae bacterium
CTGGATCGCACGCGTCACCGGCCCCGGTTTTCCCTCCCCCACCGGCACGCGGTCCACGGAGCGGACGGGCGTCAGCTCCGCCGCGGTCCCAGTGAAGAATACCTCGTCTGCAATGTACAGCATTTCCCGCGGAAGCGCCTCTATCCGCACCTCGCGACCCATCTCCCGGGCGATCCGGATGACCGAGTCGCGCGTGATGCCGTTCAGAATGCCGCTGGAGAGCGGCGGCGTATAGACCACGCCGTTCCGCACGAGGAAGATGTTCTCCCCGCTCCCCTCGGCGATGTAGCCGAGACTGTCGAGCATGATCCCTTCGGCGTAGCGGTCGCCGCGCGCTTCCATCTTGGAGAGCTGCGAGACGAGGTAGTTCCCTCCCGCCTTGGCGAGCGCCGGGAAGGTGTCGGGCGCCGCGCGCCGCCAGCTGGAGACGCAGGTGTCCACGCCGTCCCGCAGGGCATCATCGCCGAGGTAATGCCCCCAGTGCCAGGCGACGATGAACGTCTCGACGGGGACGTCTAACGGGTAGACGCCCATCTGCTCGCCGGTGCGCACCACCACCGGACGGATATAGCCGTGCCGGATGTCATTCGCCGCCACCGTCTCCACACAGGCCTGCGCGAGCGCCTCGGTGCTGTGCCGGAGCGTCATCCGGTAGATGCGGCAGGAGTCGTGGAGGCGCCGCATGTGGTCATCGAGCCGGAAGATCGCGGGGCCGGCGGGGGTCTCGTAGAAGCGTAGCCCTTCGAAGATGCTCGAGCCGTAGTGGACGACGTGACTCATCACGTGGAGGGTCGCGTCGTCCCAAGGGACGAGCTGGCCATCGCGCCAGATACGGGTGGTGCGGCCGGATTTCGGGGGCGTGGGCATGGGGGGAAAGGTAAGGGCCGAGGGTGGAGGGGGCTAGTAACTACCGGTTTCGGCGTCGGCCTCGGTCTCGGCGACCACTAACTACGGGTCTCGGCACTCGGCACTCGGCACTCGGCCACTACTCTCGGTGGGAGAGCCAGGTGCTGAGGGCATGAGAGGCCTCGGCGATCCGGGTGGGAAGCATGGGATCATCGGCGAGGAGAGCGTGGTCCCAGAGCTTCACGGTGCCGGCGATCACTACGGCGAGGGCGGGGCGTGGGGTGGGGCCGAAGATCAAGGTCGCGGCGGGATCGATGGTGCCGGGGTCGTCGGACAGGTCGAAGGCGGCGAGGTCGGCTTCCTTGCCGACTTCCAGCGTGCCGACGCGATCGGCGATGCCCAGAGCGCGGGCGCCGCCGAGGGTGGCGAGCTCGAGGGCGCGTGCGGCGGAGAGAGTGGAGAAGTCGCCGCCGCGGGCGCGCTGGTGGAGCGCGGCCAGGCGCGCTTCGTCGAGCAGGTCCATGCGATCGTTGCTGGCCACCGAGTCGGAGCCGAGCCCGGTGCGGACGCCGAGCGCGAGGAGCTCGGTGAGCGGGGCGGTGCCGTGGCCGAGCTTGGCGTTCGAGGCCGGACAATGCGCCACGGCACAGTCGTGCGCGGCGATGAGGCGTTGGTCGGCGTCGTCCGCGCGTACGCAGTGAATGAGCAGTGGCTTCGCCGCGAGGACGCCGAGCTTCTCCAGCAGACGCACCGGCGACGCGGCGCGCGGCGCCACGGGGATCCCGCGGCGGCGGAGCGCGTCGGCGAAGGGACCGGCGGCATCGCGCACGAGTGCGGTCTCCTCGGCGCTCTCGGCGAGATGGATCGCCATCGGACGTCCCGCGCGGGCGACGAGCGCGAAGAGGGCATCGCTCACGGTGTACGGCGCGTGCGGCGAGACGCCGAGCCGCTGCGTGTCCGTCTCGAGCGGCTCGAGCGCGGCGAGCTTCGCCCGCAACTCGCGCGCGGCGTCGCTCACGGCGGCCGGATCGGGCGACGGGCCGAAGACCTCCTGGTACATGATCCCGCGGACGCCCGCATCGCGCATCGCCTGGAGGGCGACGCCGGAGTCGCAGCTGTCCGCGTAGCTGGTGATGCCGGCGCGCAGCCCTTCGACGATCCCCGATCGCGCCGCGTCGAGATAGCGCGCGCGCGTCATAACGGCGGTCTTCGCCCCCTGCAGCGCGGCGATCCATTCGCGGAAGGGGAGCGCTTCGAGGAGGCCGCGAAAGGCGGTGAGCTCGAGGTGGGTGTGCGCGTTGACGAGTCCCGGAATGAGCACCGCCGCGCCGAGGTCGCGGTCCTGGCCGGGGGGGGCGTCGCGGCGCGGGCCGACGTACGTGATGCGGCCGCCGAACTCGACCACCGTGCCGTCGCGGATCGGCGGGCGCGAGATGGGGAGCACCCAGCGCGCGTGATAGCGGATCATTTTCGCGGCGCGGCGCCCGTCGCGCTCAGCGCGGCGGCTGGGGCGCGGAGTTCTGGTTGGGCAGCGGTGCCGCCAGCGAACCCGGCGCGCGCACCGGCGGCGCGACCGCGCCGCTGTCGGGATGCGCCGTGCCAAAGGGCGTGTGGACGTCGCATTCCTTCGTCGGCTCCGTCCCTTCGATGAAGTATTCGTTCACCACCACGGTGATCGGGCAGAAGGGATTGCGGAGCAGGCCCGTGGAGTCGTCCACTTGCCGGGTGATGATCGCCTCGGGGCGCGGCCAGTCGGGGGGCACGGGTCGGCGCTGGTAGACTTCGGACATGAACGCTTGCCACGCCGGCGCGGCGAGCCGCCCGCCCTGCGCGTTCGCCTGCACCTTCTGCGGCCGATCGAAGCCGAGCCAGACGCCCGCGAGTAGATCGGGGGTGTAGCCGATGAACCAGACGTCGGTGTAGTCGTTCGTCGTGCCGGTCTTCCCGGCGGCGGGGATCTTGAATCCGGAGGCGCCGATGCTCGCGGCGGACCCGCGGCGGAGCACGTCCTTCATCATGTCCACCATCAGCCAGGCCTCCTCGCGCGACAGCACGTCGTAGCGCAGCGGCGTCCCCTCCCAGAGCACCTGTCCCTTGGCGTTCTCCACGCGCACGATGGCGTGCGGCGCGGTGCGCACGCCGAGCGTGGCGAACGTGGAGTACGCGGCGATCATCTCGATCGGATAGACATCCGCCGAGCCAATGAAGATCGAGGGGTAGGGCGGGATCGGCGTCGTGATGCCGAGCTTGCGCGCCATCTCGATCACGCTCTGGGGCCCGAGCTCCATACCGAGCCGGATCGTCGCGAGGTTGCGGGATAGGTAGAGCGCCCGTCGCAGCGGAAGCACGCCCATGAACTTCAGATCGTAGTTCTGCGGGGTCCAATCGGTGCCGCCGAACTGCGGGAGCACGAGCGGCGAGTCGTCCAGCAGGTGCGACGCGGCGAGTCCGGAGTGGATCGCGTCGGCATAGATGATCGGCTTGAAGGTGGAGCCGGGCTGGCGGAGCGCCTGCGTGGCGCGGTTGAACTTGGAGTCGTCGAAGTCGCGACCGCCGATGAGCGCGCGGACGGCGCCGTTGCGCGGGTCCATCGCGACGAGCGCCCCTTGGAGATAGGGCGAGGTCTCGGCGCCCTCGCTGTCGGCGGCCGCGCGCGCGATGTACTGCTCGAAGGTGGTGTGCTTGTACGCGCCGAACTTCCCCGCTTCGATCGCCCGGAGCTGTCGCTCGAGACTCCGCTCCGCTGCCTGCTGGACGTCGATGTCGAGCGTGGTGAAGATGCGGAGGCCGTCGGAGTAGAGCTTTTCGCCGAACTGCTCCTCGAGCTGCTGGCGCACCCATTCCACGTAATAGGGGGCGAGCTCGCCGGCCTCGCTGCGGCGCGCGAGCACCAAGGGATACGCCTGCGCGAGACGTGCCTCGGTCTCGCTGATCCGGCCTTCGTTCCGCACGAGCGCGATGATCGTGTTGCGGCGCTGGATGGCGCGGTCCGGATAGCGGCGCGGGTTGTAGCGCTCGGGCGCCTTCGGGAGCGCGGCGAGCATCGCGGCTTCGGCGATGTTCACGTCGCGCACGGACTTCCCGAAGTAGCGCTGGGCCGCCGTCTCCACGCCGTACGCACCGTTGCCCAGGTAGATCTGGTTCAGGTAGAGCTCGAGGATCTTGTCCTTCGGGTAGAGCGCCTCGATCTGGAAGGCGACCTTGGTCTCGCGGAGCTTCCGGACGAGCGTCTTCTCGCGCGAGATCTTCTCGGGGAAGATATTGCGCGCGAGCTGCATGGTGAGCGTGGAGAATCCCTGGCCGAAGCCGCGCGACACCACGTTGTGCGCGGCGGCGCCCACGACGCGCACCCAGTCGATGCCGCGGTGCGCGTAGAAGCGCTTGTCCTCGGTGATGATGAAGGCGTCTCGGACCGTGCTCGGGATCTCGGTGAGCGCCACGAGCGTGCGGCGCTCGAGACCGATCTCCGAGATGAAGCGGCCGTCGGCGGCGTACAGCTTGGACGTTTGCCGAGGGGCGAACTGATCGAGCTGGCGCGGGTCGGGGCACGCGCCGCCGCGGCAGACGAGGGTCCACGAGGCGACGGCGAAGCCGGCGCCGAGACCCACGGCGAAGAAGGATCCGAGCAGGAGCCGACGCCAACGGCGGGTGCTCGGCACTCGGCGCTCGGCACTCGGCGGAACTGACAGGTCGACCATCGCGGCGAGGGACGAAGAATCGGGAAGCTAACGCGGAGCGCGGGGCGGCGCGAGATGACACGGCCGCCCGCGCGTTCTATGTTTGTCGCATGACGGCCTCGCACCCCTTGCTCGACGAGCTCGCCTGGCGCGGCATGCTCTACCAGCACACCGAGGCGCTCGCGGCGGCGCTCGCGGCCGGGATGGTGACCGCCTATTGCGGCTTCGACCCCACGGCGCCGAGCCTGCACGTGGGGAACCTCGTGCCGGTGATGGTGCTGGCGCACCTGCAGCGGCACTCGCACCGGCCGATCGCGCTGGTGGGCGGCGGGACGGGGATGATCGGCGACCCGAGCGGCAAGGCGGCGGAGCGTCAGCTGAATACGCCCGAGGTGGTGCGCGCGAACTCGGACGCGATCCGCGCGCAGCTGGGCCGCTTCTTGGATTTCGCGCCGGGCCCGAGCGGCGCGCTCATGCGCGACAACGCGGACTGGCTGATGCCGCTGAAGGCGGTGGAGTTCATGCGCGACGTGGGGAAGCACTTCACCGTGAATTACATGATGCAGAAGGAGTCGGTGAAGGCGCGGCTCGACGGCGGGATCTCGTACACCGAGTTTAGCTACATGCTGCTGCAGGCCTACGACTATCTCCAGCTCCACCGGCGCGAGCAGTGCACGTTGCAGATCGGCGGCAGCGATCAGTGGGGGAACATCACCGCCGGCATCGAGCTGATCCGGCGCGTGGACGGCCACGAGGCACACGCGCTCACGATGCCGCTGGTGACGACGGCCAGCGGAACGAAGTTCGGGAAGACGGAGGCGGGCGCGGTGTTCCTCGACGCGGCGCGCACGAGTCCCTACCAGTTCTATCAGTACTGGGTGAACGCGGACGACCGGGACACGGGGCGATTCCTGCGCTTCTTCACGCTGCTCCCGCGCGCGGAGATCGAGACGCTGGAGCAGGCGATCGCCGAGCGGCCGGCGCAGCGC